>CALHPU010000019.1 GCA_938036435.1 uncultured Pirellulaceae bacterium
GCTCCGTTGGCCAACACAAAACCAGCCACGCCGTTCTCGGACAGTTTTGAAACCATGTGCAGAATCCAACCGTAGTTGGCGTTGCCCGTCGGCGGGACTTCGTAACCGCTCCAACGCGGATCGTCGGTCAGTTCGTCCGCACCTCGCCACGCCTTCAGGTTAAACGGCGGGTTGGCCATGATGTAATCGGCCTTGAGATCCGGATGCTGGTCTTTGAAAAACGTGTCGGCCGGGACTTCGCCAAGGTTGCCCGAGATGCCGCGGATGGCCAGATTCATTTTGGCCAGTTTGTAGGTCGTGCTGGTTTGCTCCTGCCCGTAGATGGAGATGTCTTTCTGGTTGCCGCTGTGGCTGGTGATGAACTTGACCGACTGCACGAACATGCCGCCGCTGCCGCAGCAGGGGTCGTAGATCTTGCCGCTGTACGGCTGGATCATTTCGGCGATCAAGTTCACCACGCACTTGGGCGTATAGAACTCGCCGCCCCCTTTGCCTTCGGTGGCCGCGAATTTCCCCAGAAAATATTCGTAGACACGGCCGACGATGTCTTCTTCGGAATTTGCATCTTCGGCGGCCACGGTGTCGATGTTGTTGATGCTGTCGATCAGCGCGGCTAGTTTCGCCACGTCGATGCCCATGCGCGAGAAGTAGTTGTCCGGCAGGGCTCCTTTGAGCGACGGGTTGTTCTTTTCGACCGCATGCAGGGCACTGTCAATTCGGACGGCGATGTCGTCCTGTTTGGCTTGGGCGGCGATCGTGGACCAGCGCGAATCTTCGGGCAAGTAAAAGACGTTCTCCATGGTGTAGAATTCGACCATGTCGACGTAGTCGCCTCTACCGTCCTCGATCAAGGCCTGGCGGCGTTGCTCAAACCGGTCGCTGACAAATTTCAGAAAGATCAGCGACAGCACAACGTGTTTGTACTCGGATGATTCGACGGTGCCACGGAGCTTGTCGGCGGTGTCCCAGAGCGTTTGCTCAAACGATTTCTTGGGAGTCGGTTTCTTCTTTGTGGTCTTCTTTTTCTTAGCGGCAGCTTTTTTGGCCATGAATGTTTATCGTCTTGCAGTTGAAAACTTGGCGGCGTGGTAAGGGAGTGTCTAAGAATCTAAAGTGTAACGAGTTCAGCAAAGCAAATCTATCGAACGGGACGAACGCCAGATTTCAGATCTTCAGGCCGGCCACGAAAAAAGCCACGTCCGCCGCGATGGTTCGCAGGCAAACGTGGCTGATTTGAAGTGGTCAGGGGCGGGCTCGAACCGCCGACACATGGATTTTCAATCCATTGCTCTACCAACTGAGCTACCCGACCTCAAAATTCCATCCTGAAACAGACCCTCGCCTTGCCGAACAAATGCCGACGTTTAAGGACACGTTTCAGGAAGGCAGAATACTAACTGAACATGGTTTTGGTTGTCAATCGAAGCTGAGCCATTTTTTGGATTCAGTTTGAAAGTTTCCTCTCAATGCTAGATCTCCACATCGCAACTGATTTGGTTTACAGGGAGTTGACAAAATGTGCGAACGATATCTAGTTTTTTCGACGCAGTTTCAGAATGCTTTTCAGCCCCGAGTACATCTTCTGCTGACGGTTATCTACCTCAGCGCGGACCTCATACAGGCCGCTGGCAGGATCGATTTCCGGATTGACAAATGTAATCGTCACACTGATGGCGTCTCCTGAATCGTTTTCTTCGCCACCGCCCATATCGCCTTTAAAATCCACAATCAGATCGGCTGATTTCGCAATCTCACTTGGCAAGATTTCACGCGAATCTACAAATCCAGTAAAACGAAGCGTGTCTGTGTTCACGATCCGGGCGATCGCTTGGCCGGCGTTGACCCACTCGCCTTTCTCGATTGTGACTTCTGTGACCAACCCTGAAATGGGTGCAGAGATCGTGCGGTTGGACAATTGAATCTCGGCGATCGCAACTTGGTCGGCTTTCAATTGTTCGTTTAGCTTATTCGTCTGCCCCATTCTTTCGGCTTGTTCCAGTGAGAGACAGGAACGTTGTAGCTCGAGACGCAGTCTTTCAATTTCTGTTTTGGAAAGTGCCTTTTTATACTGACGGTTTGCAGCAAGCGACCTTTCCAATACTTTGTTGTTTACTTCCGAAGACACACGTGCAAACCTGAGATCGACGTCATTTTTGGATTCTAATTTGGCGATCGCCAGTTCCTTCTCCGCAGCATTCACCTGAGCGCGAGGAAGATCTTGATCAAGTTCAGCGACCGTTTGCCCCGCGTTAACTCGATCTCCCAACTGTATGATCGATTCGATAACGCCCGGCTCTTTGGCCGACAATCGAACTGCATTCATCGTGTAAAGGTTGCCGGGAATCCTTACTGTTTCCACAAATTCATCGTTGGCAACTTTTGTGTCGATCTCGCCATCCACTTCATCGCTGAAGGATGACTGTTGATCTATTTGCGCTTCAATGGATGCAATGATCGGTTGCTGGGCCGCGGTGGTTGGAGATTGATGCTGGAATATCGCGACTGCGAATCCGAGTAGTACGGGTAATGTGTGGTATCGATTCATGATGATTTCAACGGCGAAAAGAATGTTTCGGTACAAGCCTCCAAATTCGTCAAGTGGAGGCTGCTGCGCGACGGTCTTTACTTTGTAGCAGTACAGCGCGAGTCGCCCGATTTTGTCCGAAAACAACTCGGTGAAACCGGAGGGCTTGCGCCTAAACCCTATAGTCGTGTCAGGGACGTAAAGGCCATTGGGCCAGTTCACATGGTAGTTGGAGCAAACGAAAATGTGCACTTGTTGCTCGTTTTGCCTGTCCACTTGGCGTGCCCGCGTCAGAAAAGTCGGTCTGTGAGGTTTGAAAGGTCTATGGTGCCAAGCAAACGGTCTCTTTTGAGTCCTCAAAGTGTCGTTGGAAAATCAATCCGGCGGCACGCGCTGAAAAAGTCGGTGCGCGTCAACTTGGGACACCTTGCCTTCTGGGAGCATGAACGCAAGCGGGAAGTTTGCGTCACGCGTGGGGCAGGGGTCTTGATTCGTAAGCTCGAAGCGCGCGGTACGTGGGGTGAGTTTCCAGATTGCCAATTGCCTCGCTCTAGCAACGCAGGTAGGGAAGCCCGGATTGAGCCAATTCATTGTTCGCCAATGCCGGGTTGATAAGCTATACTGTATCGAGTTGCGACTTCTTTCCATTTGCGGATCCAGTTTGACTATGACTACCTCCGAATTCACCATCTCTTCACCACCGATTGATCAGGTTGGCATCGTGCAGCGCGCCAGCCGTTTCCAAACACGCAGCATCAAGAAAAATGCCAAGATGCAGGGCTTGATGATGGTGCTTAATATGATCGATCTCACCACACTTGAGGGGATGGACACGCCGGGCAAAGTCAAACAGATGTGTTACAAGGCGCGTCATCTTCATGACGCCATCGAAGGGTTACCTAATGTTGCGGCGGTCTGCGTCTACCCAAACTTTGTCGGATTGGCAAAAAACGAACTTAGCGATACGAAAATAAAAGTCGCTTCGGTCGCAACCGCTTTTCCTAGCGGCAATACGACTTTGGAGATCAAGCTGGATGATGTCCGGTTGGCCGTCGATCAAGGTGCCGATGAAATCGACATGGTTATCTCCAGAGGTAAGTATCACGCCGGCGACTACAGCTACGTTTACGACGAAATTGCTGCTGTGAAAAATGCTTGTGGGTTGGCCCGGCTTAAAGTCATTTTAGAAACTGGAGAGCTTGGCAGTTTCGACGACGTAAGGCGAGCCAGCGATATTGCGATCGCGGCGGGAGCTGATTTTATCAAGACCTCAACCGGCAAGATCAAACCTGCTGCCACGATGCCCGTCACACTTGTGATGTTGGAGGCAATTCGCGATCACTGGTTCAAGACCGGTGAGATGGTCGGGATGAAACCGGCTGGAGGAATCTCCAACGCAAAACTTGCCTTGCACTACCTAATCATGGTCAAGGAAACGCTGGGCGAAATGTGGTTGGATAATCACTGGTTCCGTTTTGGCGCAAGCAGTTTGGCTAATGATGTGCTGATGCAGATTGCCAAACAGAAGACCGGTGCCTATCAGTCGGCAGACTATTTTTCTGTCGACTAAAGGGCAGGGCAGTAAGCGGTTGCCCAGAGCAGTGCAGTTGCGGGAAGCTCACATCATCCATTGATAGGCCAGCATTGCGGCGGTCGAGATCGCGCAGACTATAGCAACTTGTATACGCGATGCGTTCTCGTTCGCCTCGGGCAGTAGCTCTGCAAAAACCATGTAAAACATCGCTCCAGCGGCCAGACCGAGGCCAACGGGCAGGATCGGTGCGAAACTGAGCACGAACAAGTAAGCGGGGACCGCCATCAGCGGTTGTGGCAAGCTCGAAACGATGCTCCACAATGCGGCCTTGAATCGCGAAACGCCGCGTGGAATCATCACCAAGGCGATCGCAATGCCCTCGGGGATATTATGAATGGCAATCGCTGAGGAAATGAAATTGCCGAACCCCTCGCGCCCTCCGAATGAAACCCCAACGCCAATGCCCTCGGCAAACGAATGGGCGGTCATGATTGCCATCACCATGATGATCTTCCGCAAATTGGCTTTACTGAGAGCAGCTACCTTTGGTTGGTCGTGGTCATCATCCTCTGGCAACAACCAACCGGTTGCCACGACCAGCAACGCGCCCAACAGCAATCCAATGACCGTTCGAGATTCGCTCAACAACCATGCTTCCAAAGTTAAACCAACGCTCGCGCCGAGCATCAGGCCGGCGGCGACCGCGTTGCCCAATCCCAAAAGTCGCTTGCTGACCGACTTCACGAAGAGGAATGGAATAACCCCTAGCCCAGTGCAGACCGCTGTAAGAGTCGCAGCGATCAACACGTACCAAACGGAAATGGAAGATTCGGGCATGGAGGTCCAAGAGAGAAAACAAATATCCTTGGAGGGCGAAACTAGCCGTTGGTTACCAACGTTCCTACTTTCTCACCAGTAACCGCTTTGACGATGTTACCGTCCTTGCGGAAGTTGAACACCATGATTGGCATGTTGTGTTCCATGCAATGGGAAATGGCCGTCGAGTCCATCACACGCAAGTTCTTTTCAACGGCGGTCTGAAAGTGCAAATCAGAATAAAGTTCAGCGTTGGGGTTTTTTTCTGGATCCTCGCTGTAGATGCCGTCCACGCGGGTGGCTTTCATCAAAATGTCGGCCCCCAGTTCCATGCTACGCAATGCAGCGGCGGTATCGGTGGTGACAAATGGGCCTCCAGTTCCCGCCCCCAGAATCACGATGCGGCCCTTCTGCAGATGTCTGTCAGCGCGTCGGCGAATGTAAGGCTCGCAAACGCCGTCCATTTTGATCGCACTCATCAGCCGTGTTTTGCAGCCAACCGATTCCAGCGCGTCCTGCAATGCTAGGCCATTTATGACCGTCGCGAGCATGCCCATATAATGAGCCGTCGCCTCTTCCACGATGTCGTTCTTCGCCTTGAATTGGCTGCCCCGCAAAATGTTGCCACCACCAATCACAACTGCTATTTCACATCCCAATTGCTGGGCGTCGTAAACCTGCTGCGAGATATGGACAACCTCTTCCATGCTGATGCCACGTTCACCAGAGGGACTAAAGCTCTCTCCAGACAACTTCAAGAGGATACGTTTGTATTTGGCAGCAGGCATAAAATTTTCAGTAGAGTTGGGGATTGGGAACGCGCATGGTAGCAGCGGTATCCAAAAGACCAAAGCTTACCAAGTGCGAGAAAGAATATGGATGGGGGGAAGAGAAATGTCAACCTGTAACCTACGATCAAACGCAAAAGGCCAAACCCGAAACCGGGTTGGCCATTGTGTCTGTTTGGCGGTTGAAACCTCGGAATTCAATTGAGTTCCTTTAAGCTGATTAGTTCAGCTCTGGAGACTGACGACGTACGATCATTGATCCATTGTCGGCAACTTGGAACAGTGGGCGATCATACGACCGGTATCTAGAGAGACCGGTTGGTCGGAATGATAACCCAACGTAAAGGTTCCAGCCCTCGTTCAAGTTTCCACCCTGAAAATTGCTGTTCTGAACCACATCGTCATTCAAGTAAGCTGTGAAGCCTGATTGAAAGGCAACTCGGTTGGTTATCGGCAAATCGACGTCGACTCCGACAACGGTTTGATTGGATTCAGCCCAGCCAATAAATCCCTCTCCGAAACCACCGCCAGCGGCCGCGTGACGATAGTACAGTCGGTAATTGTCGTCTGTTGTTTGGAAAAAGTTGTCGAACTCGTTGCCATTAAACGTACCGCTGGTGATTTCGTCTTTAACGCCGGTTGCGTATCGGAAGCCAAGAGTGTGGCCTGCGGCGTATACCCAACCGATGTCGGCTCGCAATTGAACTACGTCAGTTTCGGTAAACCATTCTTCGTGGAGAAAATCTGCCACGACACCGAACTGCAGTCCGTAGTCCACTCGCCGGTAGACACCTGTTGTGACAAAGATCTGACGCCGATCGTCCTGAGTGAATTCGTTTCCGTTGAAGTTCGTTGATACGCTGCGAACTCCAAACTGACCAGAAAGCAAACCACAAGAAAGTCTGCAGAGCGGGATGCCGAAGTTGAATCCACCGTAGAAACCAAAACTTGAATCGCTGGCCAGCTGGTTGTCATCGACCGGTAGGTCCTGTCCTTGTTCGGTGAACAGTGGAGACTGAAAAGCGACTGCACCACCAAAGTATTCGCCATTGCGAAGTGCTTTGCCGAGATTGCCAAGCCAGCATGGCCCCGAAGGACAGCCACCACGTCCGCAGCAGTCGCCTTCAAAATAGGCTCCTGAAACGCCGCACGAATCACAACCGCAGTCACCAGTAATCGGGTAGTCCTCGCTGATGATGACGCCTTGATCGTAGCTATCTGAAATGATGCCGCCTGCCATCGGGGAACTTTGGTAACCCCCGACGATTCCGCCATCAATGATAGTTTCGCCGATGATTGGAGCGCCGCCGTCGATGATCGTTCCGTCACCAATCAGCTGAGCGGTGCGAAGATGCTGAGGTACGTAGGTGTCACCCGCACTTGCTTGTCGTGCGACTGGTGGTTGGACGATCGCTGAATTTCTTTTCGCGGTGGTCTGCCGACGGGCACCGTTTTTTGTGCTTTTTGCTCGTGCAGATTGCCTTTTGGTCGTCTTTGGACGCGCAGCTCTGGCCACCCGTGCCGCCGGCTTCGAAGGTCCGTAGTCAGAACGGTCTTGAACCACCTCTGAATAGACTGTCTCTGTAACAACTTGCTGGGATTGCTGGCCACGGGCAATGGCGCGACGCATAGCCGCCGCACGCTTTTCAAATTCAGCCGTCTGAGCGAAGCAATTCGTTGCTGCTGAGACGATGCTCAAGGCCAAAAAGGCGATGAAGACCGCTTTGAGTTTCGGGGGAAAAAACATTTCGATCATCCTGTTCAAATGCTAATAAAGCCAGAGCGCGTTGGCACAATGACGTTGTTTGATTCTTCTTCGGGATCAGGAGGGTCAACTCTTTCGTTAAAGTCGAATTAATCCAAAAATAAGACACAGAGCCCGCAGATTAACACTGGCGTTGGTCAGCTAGCACTTGGGTAGGTTTCGAAAAGGCGTCCAACGAAGAGGGTGATAAAGAGATTAACTGCTGCACCGTGTCACTGGAAAGCTTGCGCCCGCAGCGGTGCTTGTTTTGAATTTCGCATTCAAAACGAAAAGAAGCTTTGAAGTTTGAACTCGCAAAGCGTTTCAATACGAGCCCGACGCGGAAGTTTTGAAGTTGCACATTTGAAAGAGAATTTCCCACTCGACTTTGCAAAACGCGCGTTATTCCCAAATCGCGAAGCGTTCAATACCAGCCCGACGCGCAAGAGATGTCGAAATTCTCGGAAATATCCGCTCGCTCGCGCTTCGGGCTTGTATTAGTGCAACTTCAAAATGCGCAAGTGAGGGATCCGGAAATTTCCGCTCGCTCGCGCCTCGTGCTTGTATTTGTGCAAGTTCAAAACGCGAGTTTCGGGCGAGT
>CALHPU010000020.1 GCA_938036435.1 uncultured Pirellulaceae bacterium
CGTTGTCGTCGCGCTGAGCTTCGCTTCCAACGTCTGGCCCGGCAACCATTGCATGGCGATATATGCCAGTCGCTCCTGTTGATCGATTTGGTAAATCGTGACGACATTCGGGTGTTCGATCGAGGCTGCCAACCTTGCCTCGGCAATAAACCGTTCTCGTGCGACCGAGCCTAGCGACGGGCGCAGAACCTTCAAAGCGACGGTGCGATCGAGTTTCTGATCGATGGCTTGAAACACTACGCCCGTGCTGCCGGCCCCAAGGAGTCGAATCAATTGGTAGTTGCCGATCGAGCCAAGCGTCTCGTTGCTGGGGTCAGACTCAACGCATCGCAAAACTTCGGCAGCTCGGTCAGCTAAGATCTCCGTATCAGCGTGCGCGGGCTTTAGCTGACGCAGATGGCTGCTGGTTTCGCTCAACAGCCGGTTGACCAGCCCACGGACATGCTGGCTTTCGTTTGAGTTGACAACAAAAGAATCGGATCCGGCGGCATGCAAAAACGCGTCGCCAACCTGTTGAGTCAACGTATCGTCGGCGGTGAGCCCGCGCAGCGTTTCATGACATTTGTCGCAGTCGGCAATGTGAGTTTCACATTCATCCAACCTTGGAGCTTCCAACTGCCCCAGCAGATAGTCAGTCAGCGTTACTTCGTCAGGGCATTCTGTGGCTTCGATTTGGCTCATCGTTTTACCTTATCACATTCTTCTGGACCGCGCTCGGAAAGCCAATCGTTGGCCTCCGAAAAGACTATGCGCGAGGGCCAAGGATTTTGTGGCGAAAGCCAAAAAGTTTTTTCTGAATGGGAATATCATGGAAAACGCTTAGTTTTGTCGCCGCGGCGGCCTACATCAATCCTTCTAAATCACCACGTAAACGCTTCAACAATCGGGACCGAGCGGAATAGATCGTCCAAGGACTGACGCCGGTTTCTTCGGCCGCCTCGTCGACCGTTTTGCCTTGGGACAACACCAGCCGCAGCGCTTGCCAAGTCGACGGAGCAAAATCGTCTTTGTTTTGCTCTATCGATTGCGAGACTAAGAGCCGCGCATAGTTGATGTCCCAAGTCGATTCGGCAACCTCGATTGGAGCTAACTGCTCCAGAATCGAGTCAGTTGTAAATTTCATGCCGCTGGACTTGAGCCGCTTGATCTCGCGGTAGCGGTTGAGTGTGATCGTGCGTAACCAGCCGCGAAAGCTCTTGGAGGAGTCATAGGAAAAGTTGGGCAGCTTCTGAAATACGCGTGTGATCACATCCTGAACGATGTCTGAAGCGTCGGCAGTGTTCAACCCTGTCTTCCGCGCCCAATAGAACATCAATGGAGTGTACAGTCTCACGAACTCTTCCCAAGCCGATTGATCAAGTCGCCCATCGACTTGCTGCAAGCGAAACAACAGACTTTCAGAGGTGGTGTTCATGATCTTCTCAAAGATGTTTTTTTAGCCGCTGAATACGCAGAATACCGCAGAAGGCGTGAGCGTCTGATTTGCTCAGATTGAAATTGCTTCGCTGCGACAAACCATAACCCGTTTTCATGTAGAACTCAAAGCAATTATTCTGGACCGAGGAGCTTTCACATTCATAAAAACCTTCTGCGTCATTCCGCGTGTTCAGCGGCTCAATCATAGTATCTCGCGGGAGTGATTGAGCCGCTGAAAACGCTGAAAATCGTAGAAGCTAAATTCGGCAGATTTTCTCAGATTGAAATTGCTTCACTTCGAGAAACCTTAGCCCATCTCATGTAAAGCTCAAAACAAGCATCTTGAATCAACGCGCTTTCACATCAATAAAAAAATTCTGCGTCATTCCGCGTGTTCTGCGGCTCCATCATGGAATCTCACATGTGTGATTAGATTGACCTAGCCAACCTTTGGATTTGGATTTTGGGATAGTGACCAAAATTGACTAACAGTCCCAACTTCAGTCCGGTGGCTTTGAGATAATTAAGGACTTGAGCCTTGTGTTCAGGTGCGAGTTGTCGCGTCCCTTTTATTTCGATGATGATTTTTTCAAAGCAGATGAAATCAGGCGTATAGGTTTGCGACAGCCGTTCCCCCTTATAATTTAGGGAGAGTTTCTTCTGAGGTATAAACGGGATATTCTGCCGCGAAAATTCCTTCGCTAAGCATTCCTGATAAACGGCTTCAAGAAACCCAGGGCCCATTTCCTTGTAAACTTCAAAGCAAGCCCCGCGAATCAGGTAGCTCTCACGTTCATACAGAAATTCTGCGTTCTTCTGCGTTTTCTGCGGCTCCATTAAACTGCCTCCCGTTGGTTGTTCTGCCGCTGAAGTCGCGGAAAAACGCTGAATCTGGAAAACATTATAAATGCTCAGGTTCGCGTGGCACCTTTTACAACCAAAGTCTATCAAGGTACTCACGTGACGAACCTCTCCCGAGTATAACGTTTCCGAGAACTCCAATGCATTTGAATTTTAGGTGATTCCACGTTGTCGTTACTTGCCCACTTGTGCCGTTTCCAAATGAGGCAGAATCCATAGAATAGGCGATTCCTCTCAGCGGTTGGGGATCCTGAACCTTCCGCCAACAGAGTTAGTCCCAGCAATAATACGATTCCGAAACATCGGCCAAGCCAATTTCAATGACTGAAGAAAAAACTAACGAACAAACTGGCGAAAGTCCCGAAGAAGCTCGCCGGCGAAAGCTGGAGCAGATCAGCGCACTCGGACACGATCCGTGGGGGCATCGATTCGATGACCGGGCATTGATTGGTGATATCCGGGCCCGCGACGGCGAGGTCAAATATGTTTTGGAGGACGGCACCGAAGTTGATCTCCCCTCTGAGGCAGAACTAGAAACGGTTTCGCTCAAAGAGTGGGCCGCTGAAAAAGGTAAGGGCAAACTGAATGGCCCACAGGTCCGCGCCGCCGGACGAATCGTCCTGCACCGTGACAAAGGTAAACTTCAGTTCATCGACATCGAAGACTGGACCGGCAAGATTCAGCTGTTCGTCGGGCAGAAGCAGGTCGGCGAAGAGAACTGGGAACTGATCCAGTGCCTCGACCTTGGCGATCTGATCGGCGTGGACGGAATGCTGCGACGAACGCAAACCGGCGAACTGTCGATCTTCGCCGACAAGATTCATTTCCTCACAAAGACGCTCGACCCGCCGCCGGCCAAGCACGTGGGGCTGACCGATCCCGAGGTTCGCCAGCGCAAGCGCTACATCGATCTGGCTTGGAACGAAGGCGTA
Source organism: uncultured Pirellulaceae bacterium (assembly GCA_938036435.1). GTDB lineage: Bacteria > Planctomycetota > Planctomycetia > Pirellulales > Pirellulaceae > Mariniblastus. The sequence goes on from CALHPU010000020.1 coordinate 3,210, forward strand.
CGTGACCGTTTTCTTGATCGTAGCCGCATCGTGAAATCTGTGCGCGACACGCTCCAAGGGCAGGGCTTCGTCGAAATCGAAGGGCCAACTCTACATTCGATCGCCGGCGGTGCTGCGGCCCGTCCGTTTAATACTCACCACAACGCGCTCGATATGGAACTCTATATGCGGATCGCGCTTGAGCTGCATTTGAAGCGCTTAATGGTCGGAGGGATGGAACGCGTGTTTGAAGTGGGACGCGTTTACCGAAATGAGGGAATCAGCCCCAAGCACAATCCTGAATTTTCAATGCTGGAGGTCTACCAAGCTTACGGCGACTACGAATTGATGATGGACTTGACCGAAGCCGTAATCTCAGACGCGATCAAGTCGATCGGTGCTAGCGAAACTCTGCCTTGGGGCGATAAAGAGATCAATTTCGCGACACCGTTTGAGCGTAAAACCTACGACGAGTTGTTCCAGATTCATACTGGCGTTGACCCTCATGACGCTGCTGCGGTAAAAGCTTATGCAAGCGAACTGGGTTTTGATGTCGAGGGACGGCATCCGGACGTCATTAAGAGTGACGTTTTTGAAGAGAAAGTCGAAGACGCATTGGTCGGCCCTATCTTTGTTACGGACTATCCTGCCAGCATTTGCCCACTGACCAAACGCAAATCGGATAACCCCGACGTCGCGGAACGGTTCGAACTGTTTGTCCACGGCATGGAAGTCGCCAACGCCTATACTGAACTCAACGATCCCGACTTGCAACAAAAGCTGTTTGAAACGCAGCTCGAAGGCATGTCGGAAGAGGATTCAATGGCAAAAATGGACAACGATTTCGTGACGGCGTTGAGAAACGGAATGCCCCCTGCGGGCGGATTAGGAATCGGCATCGACCGCTTGGTGATGTTGCTGACTAATTCGCAATCGATTCGCGAGATCATTTTGTTTCCATTGCTGCGAGCCGAATCGAGCAGTTGATAACTCTGGAGAGGCTTGCAACCTTTCCTGACGAGTGCATGGGACGCACAAACTAAAATAAAACAGCCAAGGATTGGCGATGTATAAACTCTTGTTGTCGTGGCGGTACCTGCGCACGCGTTTTATCGCGCTGGCGTCGATCATTAGCGTTACGCTAGGTGTGGCGACGCTGATTGTCGTCAACAGCGTCATGTCGGGATTCGTCTTCGAGATGAAGTCTCGCCTGCACGGGATCCTATCGGATGTTGAAGTTGCCGCGCCGCTGCTTGGGCAAATTCACAACCCTGAGTATCACACGGACGTGATTCGCAAAGTTTTAGGCAACGACATCGAAAGTATGACTTGCGTGGTGCGCAATCCGGCGCTGTTGACTTTTGAGGTCAACGGCCGTCAGTGGACGCAACAGGTCATGTTGCTGGGGATCGACGACGAGTCGTTTGGGAAAGTCACCGATTTCCATCCCTACCTGCAAAATACTCACAAGCGGGAACAGTTTTCGTTTAACCTTGAAGAGCACGGATACCCGCAATGGGTGGCCAACGGTTGCAAAGACTGGATAGGCGAATCGGCATGGGACTACCGTCGTCGCAAGTTTCAAAAAATCAGACAAGCAGAAACTCGCAGGCTGGAACAAGAACGCCTTTACGATCTCGCCGCTGCTGAGTACCTCGAGCAACAAGCGGCTAAGTCTCGTGCTTGGGACGCCAATCAAGCCGATGATTCATCGGCAACCGCTTCGACTGCACACTACGATTCGGTCGATAGTTCTGAACAACCCATTGCTGCTAGCCCGGCGACGTTTATTGGTCCTCAAGCGCCTGATCGCTCTTCAGCGAAAAAAAGCATGAGCGAATCTGGTTTTCAATATGTGCCTCTCCCAGAGAAGGCACCTGATTTCGCGGCGCTCCATGCCCAACGCGCCGAAACAGCCTCCGAAACGAAACCTTCGGGTCTAACACTGGCTCCCACCCATTTTTCTCAAGCCGGGGGCAAATTGCGAGAGTTGCGAAAGTTCTCTCCAGTGGATGCTCATGCCAGATTCCGTGACGAACCAAATGTAGAAGAATTTTTTAATCCGGAAGAGGATCAATACACGGGTATCATCCTTGGTCTTGCGATCGCTAAACGTAAAACAATCATCGACGGCGAGTTGACGGACTTTTATATGGTACGCCCGGGCGATGATGTACAGATCATGTTTCCCACTGTTGGCGGAACAGCAAAACCGATCAGCGAGAACTGCACGCTGGTCGATTTTTACTCATCGAACATGCACGAATACGATTCCTCATTCGCATTCGTGCCGCTGAAAGAGTTGCAAAAAATCCGCGGGATGGTGGATCCGCTGACCGGCGACGCTTCGGTTTCTACGATTCAAATCAAATTGAAAGAAGGGGCCAATCTGGATGAGGCCCGTGACAAACTGATCGCTCAGTTTCCGCCGGAGTCCTACCCCTATGACATTCACACTTGGCAAGACACCCAGCGTCCGCTGCTATCGGCGGTCAATATGGAGTTAACCATTCTTAACCTGCTGCTGTTCATGATTATTGCCGTCGCCGGATTTGGAATTCTTGCCACGTTCTTCATGATCGTGGTTGAAAAAACCAAAGACATCGGCGTGCTCAAGGCGCTTGGTGCCCCCAGCAGTGGAGTGATGTCGATCTTTCTGGGATACGGCATGGCACTCGGTTTAGTCGGTACCGGAGCCGGTGTAATTTTGGGCCTCTTGTTTGTGCGGTACATCAATCAAATCGCCGCTGTTGTCCAAATGATTACCGGGCAGGAAGTCTTCGATCCTGCGATTTACTATTTTTCAGAAATCCCAACGATCGTCAGCCCATTAATGGTGGTGCTTGTTGGACTTGGAGCAATCTTGATTGCCGTGTTGGCCAGCGTGTTGCCAGCTCTCCGAGCCGCCCGATTGCATCCTGTGGAGGCACTTCGCTATGAGTAGATCAACAGCAGCACAACCGGCCAAGCTACCATCATCGCCACGGAAAAGCGGAACGACACCGCTGAAACTGGCCACTCAGACACTGATGTCGGCCACCAGCATTCACAAAAGCTACCGCAAGGGAACTCTAGAAGTCCCTGTTCTCAAAGGCGTCGATCTAGAAATTGCAGAAGGTAGTTTTACTGCGATCGTCGGTCAAAGCGGATCAGGCAAAAGCACGCTGCTGCATCTGTTGGCCACTTTAGATGCACCAGATCAGGGCGCGGTTTATTTTCAGGACCGACAAATTGACAATCTACCGTCTCGCCAACGTGAAGCAATTCGCAATCAAGAATTTGGACTCATCTTTCAGTTTTATCATCTGCTTCCAGAGCTTACGACGTTGGAGAACGTGCTGGTGCCCAAAATGGTACAGGATGGTTTCTTCAGTTATTTGAGAAACAAACGGGCTTATAAAAAGCGCGCCGCAGACTTATTAGAGATGGTGGGCTTGGGGCATCGGATGACGCATCGTCCTAGTGAATTGTCTGGCGGTGAGATGCAGCGTACGGCCATCGCACGAGCGTTAATCTCCGAACCGTCAATCATTCTTGCCGATGAACCGACAGGTAACTTGGACGAACAAAACGGCGATGAGGTGCTTGAAACGCTTAACAGTCTTCGCAATCAAGAGAATCTAACCGTCGTGATGGTAACTCACGATGCGAATCTAGCGCAAACCGCCGACAAGACGATTAGATTGGTCAACGGAAAAGTGGTTTAACTCAAGTTCCACACTTAGCCGATCTCGCAAGAGATTGGAGGCGTTGCAATCAAACCTCTCAAAATCTTGCGACGAACGTTCTCAACTGCCTTTTGCGACCCGCACTTCTTCGGCAGCACTTGGCCGAAAGTAAACCGGTTTGAGATCCCACGCGCTGGCTAACTCCCCATTGTGAAATTTCTGCTCGCCGATGGCAGCCACGGTTTCAACATCGCATTCTCTGAACGCCTCTTGCTCAACCTCAAGAGTTGGCATCTTTACGACGGCATCTTTGATCAGACCCGCTGCCATCTTAAGCCCCGGTCCCGTCACGAAGTCTTCACCGCTAAGTTCACTTGCCCACTGATTGGGATCATAAATTTGGGCTGCTGTAACGGGGACGCAATCTAAGCTGCCCTCGACCGCTGACGATTGGGCCGAAACTTCAAAAGTGGCGGCAAACAGTTGGCCGCGCTGGGCATTGATAACCGCTTTGATGGTGCGACCTGCACCAATCTGGTTTCTGATCATCGCTCGCACCGCGCAAGCCCGAAGCGTGTCAACAGAAACGAGCGCACAGCCAAACGAAAAGGCAAGTGTCTTGGCCGTGACGACTCCTACTCTTAATCCGGTGAAGCTACCGGGGCCGTCTGTCACCGAGATCAAACCAATTTGACGGGGCTCGACGTCAGCATCCCGGACCACTGATCGAATCATCGGCATCAACAGACTGGAACTGCTTGGCCCTTGGTTCCCGTTTATGTCCGACGTGTTGTCCAAGAACCATCGGGCATCCTGCTTTGCGACGATTTCCCCCGCGGCGGATACCGCCACCGAATGATTCCGACCGGACGTTTCAATAGCTAGATTTAAGGGCTTCATCGTTTTGCGGCAAATTCACTTGAAAAATTGATTCGCGGTTATGTTCGCGGTTGAGCAAAGGCTCCTTTCTCTTAAATTAGAGAACAGAGAAAGTATCAGTAGACCTAGTCGCAGTCCAACCATTTTTTGTTCAGAGACTCAACTGTAGTGGAATTTTCATAGGCCAATCGGTCAACGGATGGGGTCGTAACGCCTTTTGAATTTGAACAGATTAGTTTTTCGACAAAACACCGATAATTTGTCAATTTCTCATCAGCCCCCCGCGCGAAATGGGGGTTTTAACGGTATCCTTTTGTGCGTTCGCACCGGATTTCCCATGTCGGATTTTTGCTAATGACGAACTAGCTCAGACACTTATTATTGACTTCGTTATATCGAGCTGAAGCACAACTATTCCCTACCATGCGTCCGCACTCAACGGCTAACTTGCCGCTCGTCACGGGTAACAAGCTACGGATTCTGACATGGATAATTTGCGTAATTAAGAAAGTTCTCAAAGTGAAACGTGCGATTATCAGTGACATCCATGGAAACCTAGAAGCGCTGACGGCCGTGTTGGCAAAAATTGATTCTTTGGCTGTCGACTCGATCACCTGCCTTGGTGATGTCATCGGTTATGGACCGAATCCAATCGAATGTTTGGACACCGTTGCCGAACGTTGCGACTTGGTTATTTTAGGAAACCATGATCAAGCTGCCATTTTTGATCCGGAGGGTTTTAATCCGGTCGCGATGAAAGCGATCTTTTGGACGCGCGAGCAACTCGAAAACGACCCCGACATGGATCGTGCAGACCGCCGGTGGGACTACCTTGGCGGACTTCCACGCCGTCACGATGAAGGCGAGTTCCTATTTGTGCATGGTTCGCCGCGCGATCCGACCAACGAATACGTATTTGAAGAGCACATCTACCAAACCGCTTTGATGGATATGCTTTTAAGCCGTTTTGAGCAGTATTGTTTTCAAGGCCACACACATTTGCCGGGCGTATTCACCGAATCAAGGAAGTTCTTGGCACCGGGAACTCTTGATAATCTTAGATATCAGCTAGATGAGGAAAAATGTATGTTCAACGTCGGTTCGGTTGGGCAGCCGCGCGATGACAATCGCGACTCCTGTTTTGTGGTGTTGGATACCGACGATCGCAGTGTGCAGTATTATCGAATCCGATATGACGCGGAAACCACACGCGACAAGATTTACGCAATCCCAGATCTGGACAACATGTTGGGCGACCGATTGCTGGTAGGCCGCTAGTGGTCTTTCAGAGCTGAGTTGACATGTAGTGGGATTCGCCAGAATTCCAAATCAGCCAAGGATTTCTGGCGAAATCCACTACGCTTAACTGATCATTTCAGCTTTGACCAACCACTAGGTAGATTGGCCGTTTTTCAAAGGGTTAACTCTCAGCCGGGTTTTCAGAGAACGCAGGCTCGATATATTGTTTGGTCAGACCAGTGATTTGCCATCACGAAGCCGTTCTCTTCAACCGCCGAGTCATCATTGTCCAAACGAGCGATCATCAGCGACCTGCATGGGAACATCGAAGCGCTCAGCGCCGTGTTGGCCGACATCGAAAGCCAAAAAGTCGATGAAATTTTCTGCCTTGGCGATGTAGTCGGATACGGTCCTGATCCGCGTGAGTGTATTGACGTCTGCCAGAATTTTCAGCTGGTGTTGCTGGGAAACCATGACAACGGCGCTCTGTTTGATCCCGATGGTTTCAGCAGCGGCGCAGAGAAGGCCATTTTCTGGACGCGCCAACAGTTAGAAGACAGCGACGTCGACGGCGCTAATGAGCGATGGGATTTTCTAGCCAAACTTCCACGCACTCATCGCGACGGCGACTTCCTGTTTGTTCACGGTTCTCCCCGCAGTCCTCTCAATGAATACGTTTTCCCCGAAGACGTTTATAATCAACGAAAAATGGAACGGCTGTTTGGCTTTATTCATCAATATTGCTTTCAAGGGCACACGCACGTGCCGGGGATCTTCACCGAAAACTGCCGCTTTTATTCCCCGACTGAAATCGGAAACCATTACGAACTGGGGGAACAGAAAATCATGGTCAACGTCGGCAGCGTCGGCCAGCCGCGTGACGGTGATCCACGCAGTAGCTATGTGATCGTTGATGATTCGAAAATTGAGTTTCGCCGCGTTGAATACGACGCTCAACCGACTCGGGCAAAGATTTACGCGATCGATGCCCTAGACAATTTCCTCGGTGACAGGCTGCTGGAAGGTCGATAGTGGCCGATGAGGGTGTTTGCCTATCCAAAGCGGCCCGGCTCTGGGCCCGTTTCAGATTTATGTCAGTCGGCTGACCGGATTTTCCCGAAAAAGCCCATGTTTGGAATAACGGAATTGGTCCGTTTGTTTTACAATTCCGCGTTTCTGTGACATCGCCTTCCAAGATCAGCCGATGTTCGAGGAATACGGTTTTAGTCCAAGCGACTCGCGCTTACTGAAGAGACACTTTCGTTTAAGTTTTACGGGACCAAATTGGTGAACAGCCGATCGATTCTTTTTATACTTCTCTCTACCACATTCATGATGGTGGCGTTGATTCTGCGCCCCGCGCCAGACGTGGGGCAGCACGATCGTGACAAAGCTTCTCAAGTAGCTGCGACGCAGGCTTCTCAATTAGACGCCGACGACGAGGACAGTGCCTCTGACGGTCTTGCAAAAGACACCACGGAATTTCCAGCAGAGAAATCAGAAGGCGAAGAATCCGCCGAGAACCAAACTGCTTTAGACGCTACTGATGAATCCGAGAACTCGACCAGGGCCCGCACGGTCGATACGAGCAAGCGTCGATTGACCAATACGCAAATTGAAAAACTGATTGCCGAACGTAAGCCTGAGACCGCCCACAAGAATGCTATCCTCAACGCTTGGAATTACCGCGCCCCGGAGAACCGAAACAAACTGACGAGCATCGGTTCGCTTGCGCCGGACAGCGGTGAGCGATATCTATTGACGATTAACAGTCGTGGCGGGACGCTCCGCCGAGCTGAAGTGAACAGTCGTGATTTCAAAGGCCGATTGCGATACCGCGATGGCGAATTGCGATATGGATACGTCGGTGCTTTGGAATTAGAGAATTCGCCTGAAGGTTGTGTCATTGGCGTCGTCGGCCACGGCACACCCGCTTTCGACGCCACGTCGCAATCCGTTTCAGGCGGTCTTGCGGTCGGTGACATCATTACCTCTTTCAATGACCAACCCGTTGCAGGTCGGTACGAGTTTGAGTTAATGCTGGCCGATACGAAACCCGACGAAGAGGCGACCATCGACGTTGTGCGCGGTGCTACCCCGATCTCGTTTGATCTTACGCTGGGCCAGAAACCGATTGAGCTGATTCGCCCCGAACCAAGCCTACTAGACCCAACACACAGCTTCACCGAATCGTTCTCCTTGATGCTAAAGAAGCCCTATGACGAGGTTCAGCGTCTTTGGGATTTGATCGATGATCAGATGGAAGTGGCTGATTGGGAAATCTCGCGCACCAACATTAACGGAAACGATGCGGTCGAGGCGCGTTTCGTTCTTCGCGAAAACACACTGACTCCGTTGGGGCTCAAAGGGCCGATTGAGGTTGTCAAGCGTTACATTCTGCCCAAGGTGTCCTCGGAAGATCTGATCGCTGTCAACTCGCGATCATGGCACTGGAATTTAGAAATTGAGGTGTTCAATCGCGCGGACGTGGATCAGAAACTGGGCTACTCAATGGTTGGTCCGACCGGCACTCCATCGGAAACGTGGTGGTACGCCAACAAAATCTTCGGCGGAAACTCACTGATGGGCGTCGCCGGCGCAAGGGATGTCACATCATCGACCCCTGACCGTCCCTATCACTTTTTCAGTGGTAACGAAATTCTGACCAACAGTGGAAAGAATCCTCCCGAACCTACGTTCATTATCAGTCCGTATGACACCACGACTTATCCTGAAAAAGGTAAATGGAACTGGGTAGGCGTCGACAGTCAATATTTTAACGTGTCACTGATCAACACGGAAAAGCTATCCGTTGTCAACAACATCAATGCCGTCACAAATGGCGCTGATCTGCCTGAAAACGCTAAACTCAAACGACTTGTGGACTGCACCTGTTTAATTTACGAGGACTTCGAAGTTCCCGCCGGCGGTAGCATCAAACGCACATTCGAGGTTTTCTCCGGTCCCAAAGACCACGACGCGCTGATCCACTACGGTTTGGATGATAACCGAGCATTCGGATGGTTCTGGTGGTGCTCCAAGCCTTTGCTGTGGGTTTTGAACAAACTGTACGTTGTGACGTTCAGTGTTTCCTACGGATTGCCCATCATTTTGTTGACGATCATGGTGCGGATCATAATGATCCCATTCTCTCGCAAGGCAGCTTTGAATGCACAGATGATGCAGGCGCTCCAACCGCAGATGAAGGAGATCGCCGACAAATACGAGGACATGCAAGAGCGCGGAATGGCTCAACGTGAGCTATTCAAAAAACACAACTACCAGCCCCTTGGCGGCTGTTTGGTGATGTTCATTCAGCTACCGATTTTCCTCGGACTTTACCGAGGACTCTCAGCCGACATCGCGTTACGCGACCAACCTTTGTTCCCCGGTTTAGGCTGGTGCAGCGACCTTTCGGCTCCTGACCAATTCCTCTACTGGAAAGACTGGATGCCGGCGGTGCTAGGATCAGAGACTGGTTGGCTGGGGCCATACTTGAACATCCTGCCTCTGGCAACGATCGTACTGTTCTATGTTCAGCAAAAGATGTTTACCCCGCCAGCGGTCGACGAACAGCAAAAAATGATGCAGAAGATGATGGGATTCATGATGCTGTTCATGGGTCTGATGTTCTTCAAGGTGCCGTCGGGACTGTGTTTGTATTTTATCACCTCCAGCATCTGGGCCATCCTCGAGAAAAAACTTCTGCCTAAACCTGTTCTAGACACCAGCGCTCTGGGATTGGGCGAAACCAGTGCTCCACTGACCAAGGCTCAACAGAAATCAATCGAACAGCAGAACATGGCCGTTCAAGAGAAGCGTCAGCGAATGGCAGACCGGAAGAAGTTGAACAAGAACCGTTAGTGCTTTGCTACGAATCAACGTAGGTGTTCGACACACCGGAGGGCTTGCCACCTGCCGCTAAAAACTTGTAGCGGAACGGCGAGAGCCGTGTGGTGCCAATACTAAGTTTCATTCCCGACAAAGCGCTAGGCAAAATCGCCGATGCTTTCGACCGATCACGGCAGGATAATTTCTGCCGAAAATTGTTGTTCGGCGTCAATTTGGTCAGCAGGAATCTCTGCAATCAATCGCCGTTTTGAACGAACCAATATCGGTGCGACGGTTGACCGATTCAACATCACACCTTGGGCACCCTTGATCGCATAGCGAAATGCGCCGTCGGTTAGCGACAATATTTCTTGAGAACCCTCGGTCGCGAAGTTTCCGTCATGTACCGTCAATAACATCGATGGGGCACCTGCCGCAGGCTTTGGCATCTTCAGTCGCATCACCACGGTGGCCTCAACGTGATGTCGCGGCGTAGGGATAACCTCGATCAGTTCCAGATCGACCGGAAGTCCATCCACCTCCACATCCGTCCCTTCTAACAAAGCAGCTCCAACAACACGCAAGAAGGACGCGTCGCCCCCCTCTTGAGAGTCCCCGTCATTGGGAACAGAATCAGACGCTCCACTCCCTTCGCCACCACTCCACCTGGTAGTCAACTGCTGCCGTGTGGCTTCGTTAGCACCGATCGAGTAACTAATGGTTGCATTGCCCGGTCGAACGACCACTGCCACCGCACGTTCGACAAATCCGTCTTCCAGCTCATGAGCTCTGACTTCGTTGTGCAATGACAAAAGTAACAGATAGACTGCGCAAATACCTGCAAAGCCCAGCCTGAGCACCTGATGTTTGCGAAAATGCGGAATTAATTTGAGCATCGATTTGCGGTTGTGATTAGGACGGTAGAGGCAAAGCCCTACACGAAGCGACTAACCTCGAATAAGATTATAGTGCAGTTCGAGGAGTCGCCGAACCTAATTGGGTGGTTTTCTGTCCACCCAGATCTTCACGAACATTTGTAACGAATCTGCCCGAGAGCCCATTATGAACGCGATAGAGATCCTTGATCAGGAATTCCTGACGATCCGCTCTAGATTACTGGACATTGCCGCATCGCTGGATCGGATCCAGCGCGCCGAAGGCGATGCTGAGAGCGACTCGAGAATGGCGCACGTATCGGAAGCGATAGAAATAGTCGGCAGCCGACTACCCCATAGAGCCGAACGAGTTCAGTTGCTGTTTTCACGTGAGTACGATGAGGCTTGGAAGAGTCGCTACGAGTTGGAGTCGCGCGCTTAGGTAATTAGGCTTAGGATTGTAAAAAGCGCGATTGAACAGGGCTGCGAAGATTCGCAGTTGACGACGGCTGCCACCCAAGCACTCCCACACATGTATTACATCGACCCTCACATCCACATGGTCTCGCGGACCACTGATGACTATGCCACACTCTCACGCATGGGATGCGTGGCCATGAGCGAACCGGCATTCTGGGCCGGATACGACCGTGGATCTGTTGACGGCTTCCGCGACTACTTCGTACAGCTGACCGAAGTAGAACCTGCTCGGGCCGCTGAATACGGAATCCGTCATTTCTGCTGGTTGTGCATCAATGCAAAAGAAGCTGAAAACGTCCAACTGTCGCGGGACGTGCTGAAACTGATTCCTGAATTTCTAGACTGTCCCAACGTTTTGGGAATTGGCGAAATTGGCTTGAACAAAAACACGCGGAACGAGGCCATCGTTTTTCAGGAACACGTTGAACTGGCCATTGAACACCACCAACCGGTTCTAATCCACACGCCCCACCTAGAAGACAAGCACCAAGGCACTCTCATGATTTTGGATATGCTGGCCGACCATGCTCAGCTTCCCTCCGAACGTGTGCTGGTTGATCACGTCGAGGAGCACACAGTAAAACGGGTACTCGACGCCGGGTATTGGGCTGGGATGACGTTATACCCAGTCACCAAATGCACCCCCTCGCGGGCTGTCGACATCATCGAAATGGTTGGAGCAGAGCGGTTGTGCGTCAATTCGGCAGGAGATTGGGGACCGTCGAAACCCACCGCCGTGCCGGACCTAATTATGGAAATGCGTCGGCGAGGACACAAGGAGAAGCTAATTCGAAAAATTGTCTTCGACAACCCACGCGCGTTCTTTCAGCAGAACAAAAAATTCGACCTCATGGATCCCGCCGAACGCTGAACTGCCGTTGAGAGCGTAATCTTGATTCTTCTAAAACATCAGTGGTGGCTGATGAAGTTTGAGTGGGCGACTAAAGCGACGGCGCGTAGTTGGCGTAGTAAAACCCCGAAGCGGCGGCAATCAAGACCGAGAAAATCAAAACGATCGTCGGGAGTAGAAGTTGTTTGCCTTGCATGAAGCCAAACACAATGCAGTAAAGCCCCGCCGTTGCGAGGCAGAGAATTCCTTGCGACTTCTTCACCAAGAACGCCACGATCGTAATCCAGGAGATACAAGCGATCGCCATAGCTATCCCTGCGATCATACTGATTTGCGATGAGTGGACGACCTCGGAGAGATTCTCCATGAGGTAAACCACCAACAGAGCAATTCCAATCAAGATCACCAGAATGATTCCGGCCACGCCAGCAATCACCAACGATTCGGCTCCGTCACCAAAGTCTTGGTCGTCCGCGTTAACCGGAGTCGCTTCAATATCCTTTTCAGCCTGGCGCAGCATTCGCTGAGCCGCCGATTCATCGGAGTCGTTGAAATTCTCCTCGTCGTACATATCGGTACGAAGGCGCGATCCAGTTTCGAGATTGAAGCCACACTCGACGCATATCACGGCCCCTGCTTGCAATTCAGCACCACAATCATCGCAGACGTTTCCGCGTGCAGCCGATTTGACGTTGGCCTCCTTTAATAACTGGTCCATCACATCAAACGAACCGGCACCCGGATTGACTCGTTTTTTCTTTTTGGCTGCGGGTGCACTTTTTTCGGGCACTACCATTTTCTCGCCGCACTTAGGACATTTCACCCGGCGACCAGCCAATGTATCTTTCGCGTTGAACGTTGAACTACAGCTAGAACAGGTTGCCTTTATTGCCATCGATTTAGTCTGCACACATCTCTGCGTGATTGTTGAATAATTGAATTAGGAGGCTGCTCGGAGGACAAGCAGCCTTAAGATGAGTATACCACGCCGGTTCCGGCCGAGACTATTTTGAACCAAGTCTTGGCTTGACGGAAGGGCCGTTTAATTGGCATTGCCGGCAAAAACCTACGTGAAATCAATACATTCCGTCCGCGCCGGTCAGTGCGGCGTCAACGTTCTCCCAGAGTCGCATCTTTTCACTCGCAGCGATCAGGATCCAACCGCATTCGTTTTGCACTGCCCATGACGCCTCTTGCTGCAAACACGTCGCTGATGTTCTATATTGTTGTTCAACGCATTTAAATATTCGACATAACTCAAAGGACACTAACAAGATGAAAGACAAAAAGTCGCTCTCAAACCGACGCGCATTCATCAAAACGACAGGCAAACTTTCCGCAGGCGCGATGACGACGGGATTGTTTGCCGGGGGACTCTTTACTGGCAGTCCTGCGTTAGCTCGAGAACCAGAGAAGAAACTCGGCGTTGCACTTGTTGGCCTTGGAAACCTGTCAACCAAACAAATCGCCCCAGCACTTCAAAAAACAGCCCACTGCCGCCTGGCGGGAATTGTTTCTGGGACACCTGAGAAACGAAAAAAATGGGCCAGCCAATACGACTTGCCTGAGTCATCCATTTACGACTACGAGTCTTTCGACAAAATCGCGGACAACGACGACATTGACATCGTGTACATCGTCTTACCCAACTCAATGCACGCCGAGTACACCATTCGGGCCGCCAAAGCTGGAAAGCATGTATTCTGCGAAAAACCGATGGCAACCTCATCGGAAGACTGTCGCAAGATGATCAATGCCTGCCGTGACGCACAAAGGAAACTTGGCATCGGATACCGGTGCCAGTTTGAGCCGCATCATCTAGAGTGCATGAAATTCGCAGCTGAAAAAAACTTCGGCCCTCTAAGACACATTACTGCGGGTTTCGGTTTCAAAATTGGCAATCCCAAACAATGGCGTTTGAACAAGGAGCTCGCTGGAGGCGGACCTCTGATGGATGTTGGCGTGTATGCACTACAAGCATGTCGCTATTTGGCTGGTGGCGAACCTGAGTCTATTTCTGCGATAGAAATTAAAACCGATCCCGTCAAATTTGCCGAAGTCGAGGAGACGCTTAATTGGTCCATGCAGATCGGAGATGTCAGTTGCAGTTGCCAGACTTCTTACGCATACAACGGCATCAACCAGTTCCACGCTTACGGTACTAAAGGACATTTTGGGCTGGCCCCCGCATTCAGCTACAAGGGGATAAAAGGTACGTCTTCCAGCGGTCCAATTAAGTTTCCTCAAGTCGATCACTTCCAGATGGAGTTGGATGATTTTGCTCAATGCGTCAAAAACGATTCGCCAACACGAGTTCCCGGCGAAGAGGGTTTGCGCGACATGCTGGTTCTTGAAGCGATCTACGAATCTGCGGCGACGGGTAAAACGATAACGCCTGCCGCATTTCAATAATCTCTTCCAGTGGGCGACCAAAAAAAGAGGCCGTCTCAAGTGAGGCGGCCCCTTTTGTTTTTGATTCAGTTGCTTCTAACCTAACGCTGGAAGTCACCGCTTCCAATCGTTGCCGCTGTGGCATCAGCAGTAGAAGTCGAATCACCAAGGTCACCATCGCTGCTAAAGTAGCGAGTGGTTCCTTCAGCGATTTCGCGTGAGTCTGAGTCGTGGCAAGTCAACTGAGCACGGAAGATGTGCGTGCCTTGCTGGTGGGCGGCGGCAGTAATTTCGAAGCTTACTTCCTGCCCGGGTTCAACGACCTCAATTGGCGAGAACAACACTTGGCCGGGAACAATTCGATGTTGATGACCAGCGGCCGAGTTAGGCTCGATGCCCTCAGAGAACTGCATGATCAATTCCACCTGCTTGGCAGCTCGGCTACCTCGGTTACGAATTGTGACGACATAAGGAACGTTCTTATTTGTCGGCAGAGGACCACGTGGGTCTTCCACTTCTAGGACAAGATCAGCGACAGTTTCAACGCGCGTAAGGCAGGCGGCTGACGCGGCCAAGTCGCCTTGGCGAACACCACACTCAAGCTGCATGTCACCACTGCCGTTGATCTGGCAATTGACCTTAAAGCTGCGTGTCTGCCCCGGCTCCAATGGACCGACCTGCCAACGAATTCCGTCCTCAATCGGTGTGACTGAATCGATACCAGAGACGTATTTGGCTCCCGCTGGTAACGCAACGGCGGCCATCAAGTTGTTCGCTGCTGCATCTCCGCTGTTGGTCATCGTAATTACATAGGTTCCGACGTCGCCAGAAAATTTCATGGCGGGACCTTCCATCGTCACACCAAGATTCGCTCGGCGAACGGTAATCTTACGGTCGCTGCTGGCTTCAATCTCGCCGTCAGCCGATGCTTGAGCGACTAGCTTTAATTCTCCCGCTGTTCGAGCCAACAATTCAACTTGAAAGACTTCTTCTTCACCCGGCGGGATGTCACCAAGGACCGATCGCTCGCCACCAAGCGCTTCTGGTAGTTTAACGGTCACATTTTCGGCTGTTCCAGTTCCCGGATTTCGAACAGTAACTAAATAGCGTGCTACTTCGCCAAATTCAACTTCTGCGGGACCAGAAATGTCCATGCTTAATCGAGGCTCGGTAACGCGAATGTTCGCCTTGCCGATACGTGGAACCAACGTCCACTCTACGCCCACATCAAACATTTCTGCCTTTCGTGGAACAGCAAGAATCGTTGCCGTTTGTGTTTTTCCAGCACTGATACGATCGATTGTCCAAACCAATCGAGCCTTGTTTTTGCCATCGGTAACTTCTTTTCCACCAGTGGTAAGATTGACGTTGGAAACTTCCACCCATTCAGGAAGATTGATTCCGACAAGAATACGCTCAGCGTCTGACCCGCTGTTGTTTTTAACAACCACTTCGTAGGTAGCTGGCTTATTGACGCCAATGGACCGTGGACCGAATGTCTCAACTTCGATCGAAGGTGCCTTCAATCGAATCGCAGCGCTGTCCGCTCCGCTTGGCTCGATGTCATCTTCAGATGAAGTTTGGCGAACATTATGCGTCATCGATAGTGACGAAGTTCCAATGCGTCCAGCCTGTGGCTGTTTGTATTTGGTACGACCTTTGTCGATAGAGCTAGGGGACGTCGTTGATTTAAACTCAGTCCGACTCTGGCCATTGTTTATCTGATTTAAAAACTGAGTCGCAGAGAAATCACCGGCCGGCTGTGCAGCCTGACGAATCATCTTTGCCGATGCTTTGGCTTGATCGGCAAACGTACGACCTCGATCTGTCAACTCGGCCTCACGTGCCGCTGTGCGAGATTTGATGTCTCGGAGTTGTTTCTCTAAAAGTGCACGCTGTGTAGAAATTTCTTCCGGAGCGATCCGTGGAGTACGCGCTCGAATTGCTTGATCCATCACAGGAGCAGCTTTCTCAATTGCGGAAGCAGTCGCCGGCTTTGCCTCTGCGAACTGCTTCCGGAATGCGTCTCGCAAAGCACCTGTCTTTTTGACGCTGCCTTGGAAATCCGATGTCCCAGCCAGAATCGCCGGTACTGCAGGAGCCTTGACAGGTTCTTGGTAGGCAACTTGGCGGATCAGGTACTTGTTCTGTGCGCTCTGATCGACTTGATCAGACATGCGAACACGCACCGCAGGAATCTGGCTGGCGGTGTGAATCACCTCTCCCGCATTTGCATCGACCTGAGTCGGTTGATAGCGCTGTGATGGACGCTCAAGCTGTTGTCCGTTGGCAGTGGAAACGCTAAAGGACGTTGAGCCGATGAGCACTCCCAATAGTGCGAGTTTGAATTGTTTCGCTAGCATGGATTTCCTACCCTGAATTAAAAAGACGATTCCGTCCTGATTGAATTCGACTTTTCTGATTAGAGAAGTTTAAGCAAACTTGACGATAATCTGGAAAAAAACGGTTGGCCTGCTAGCAGGTTAAAAAATGCGAGCAACCACCAAAGTGCCAACGCCGGCGAAACACCTCCAGTATCGAGTCTAGTGCTTCTTCAAGATTTGGAATTTGGATTTAGATGAGAGCGAAAGGGCGCAAGCTCTGCGGTCCCTACCGTTAATCCATTGGTATTTTTGCCCGACGGCTTGCACCGTTACGCTTCAAGAGCGAACCGGCAACTCGAAAATGGAAACCTGGATGAAGCACTTGTGGCTCGCCCAAGCTGAAACGACCAGTTGCAAGTGATGGATTTCACCAGAAATCTTTGGCCGCGCAAGAACTCTGGCAAATCCCACTACATGTCAACCCAGCTGTAAAACACCTCAAAACACACCGCACTATCTGTTCCATTAGCGAACAAAGCCCCGAGAAATCTGGCTGGCCAGATAATCTGGGCAGTCAAAATTCACGGGGCTTTTCTGTGTAGAGGCGATTCCTATTAGAAAGTCGAACAAGCCGCCTTTGCGTTACAGTTCGACAACACGCCAAATTCAAATTCAAACAGCGTATCAAGCAGTCGGGACAAGGGAACATCCTTGATTCCGTAGAGATCAGCGATCATCGAAAGATCACTTCCTTTCATCAGGGATTCATACCTTTCGGTCCTGTTCATCGTGACCAGCGCGGTGAAGTTGATGGGAAATTGCATCCCATCCCAAAGCTGCACTCGAACTCGGTTATCGGCTTCAACTGAGATCGGAATGCAAACCATCAGATTGCCCTCGTGCCTGAGGTAGCAATTGAGCAGCATTGCTTCTTCGTCGGGAGAATCACCTTTCGCCGTTTCAACGCGTTCGATGCCGATAAGCATCTCGTTCTTCTCGTTACGCGTCACGCCGCGAATAACCGCGTCAAAACTCTCACTGCCAAAGTGGACCGACAACGGCTTTCCGTAGGGGATAACCAAAAAATCAAGGCCCGCAATTTTGGCACCAGTAATTGACTGATCCACCAAACTACATTCGAGATCTACTCCGTCGATTCTGACGGAGCACTTTTCATCTACCGAAATACGATGAAATTTTCGACGATTGGTGATCATTTTGAAAATCACAAGGCAGAACAATGGAAGCTGAGTCTGCGAATGCTGCAGACCTATCTAGAAGGGTTAAACGGCAAATTCACTATCAAACCATCAATCGTTTTTAGAGATTTACCGCTTGTTTCCCCAAGTTGCTTTGATGCTAGCTATGTTTCTCGGCTTGCCCTCAAAGCCTGACTTTTGTAATTACGCCGAAGAAATATTTCATCGGCGAGGTCAAGGATGGACCGAAAGTTGCAAAAATCGCAGCCCCACAATCGAATAGGCTCGTTTCTCAAACTGATTCGTAGCAGTTTCCAGATCAGCATTTCCAAGCAAAAATGCCCACTGTTGGCAATATTTGTCAGCCTGAGCTTTCTTCAAACAGGCTGCCAAACGCAACGGTTCTGGGACGCAAACACCGAACTGCCAGTTCCACCGAAGGTACTTGACCAAGAAACACTAGAGCGCGTGCGCTTTCAAAGCCCCGGAGGTTCAAGTTCTCGCGGAGGTTCAGGGTCGCGAGGTGCATCGGGAGCCAGTTTCCCCGCCGCACCGGAGAAGCACAAATCAGATGTCGTGCCTGATTTCGAACAGCTTGTTGAATCCGACAGCGGACTGAAACCAGAAATCGTTAAAGAAGTGATCATCACTGGAAACCAGTACACCCCAACGCATCACTTGAGCCGCAACATCCGCACGCGGCAAGGTAGATACTTCGACCCTGATAAACTTCAACAGGACGTCAACATGCTCTGGCGATTGCCAGAGATCAAAAAGGTAAGAGGACCTTACTTGGATAGGCAGCCTGACGGCATCGTTATTCGAATCGAAGTTGAAGAACGACAAAAACTCTCAACCGTATCTTTCATCGGCAATCGTGGGATCTCAGATCGCAAGTTACAGAAGAAGTCCGGACTCGAAGACGGAAGTCCAATGGATGTTCACGCGATTCGAATGGCAAAAAACAGCATCGAAGAACTCTATAAGGAAGAGGGCTACCCGCGAACTCAGGTCGAGATTTTGGAGAATGAAGGGAACGAAAACAAAGTGACCTTCCTGATTCACGAAGATCAAAAACAGAAAATCTGGTCGGTCAATTTTGAAGGCAACACAATCGCCACCGAAGCACGTCTTCGCCACATTGTGAAATCAAAGCCCGGCATTGCCAAGCTAATTGGCGGTTTGGCAAAACGGGCTGAAATTGAGCAGGACATTCAAAGGCTGACCTCATACTATCGGTCGCTGGGATTTTTTAATGCTCAAGTCGGTCGCGAGATAAGTGAGAGTAACGACGGACGTTGGTTGTCCCTTCGCTTTATCATCAACGAAGGACCTCGATACAGCGTTCGCAACGTAAAGTTCATGGGGAATGAAGCCTTTGGCGAATCACAATTGTCGTCGCTGATCTCGATGCACCCTAGCAAACCAATGCCCGACTTCAACGTGGCAATTGTGAACGAGGATCTAACCGAAATTCGCGACCTTTACGGCAGCCAAGGCTTTGTCTTCTCGGACATCAACGTTGAAACGCGTTTTCTCGAAGAGCCAGGTCAAGTGGATCTGGTATACAAAATCAAAGAGGGGAAGCAGTATCGTGTCGGCCAAGTTAACGTCCACTACGACGGTGGTAATTCAATCACCAAAAGCTCGGTCATTCGAAGTCGAGTTGATCTGCGTCCTGGAGACTTGATCGACATGCGAAAAATTGAAGCCAGTAAAGCTCGTCTCACTCGATCGCAGATCTTCGCCGCAGGGCAGGGCGGCGCACCACCTTCGATCAAGATCAAGCCCCGCGAACTCAAGGACATTGAATCAATGGCTGACCAAGACAGCATTTCTGGATCATCATCGCGCGACCGCTCTGCAAGAGCACCCGGTCCGTCAGGCGGCAGTGGAAATCGAGGCTCCGGCGGATCAAGCTACCGATAACTCAACGATCATCGCGAACCAAGCAACACAACAAACATCAACTATGCAAATCCAATTTCCAACTCGAGCGGTCAAGTCAATCAGCACCGGCTGCATTGGTTGTCTGTTGCTGATGATATCGATCGGATGCCAGAATGGTCCCTTTAAGTATCAGGATTCCTCAGGTTTTGGTTTTCCAACCCTACCATCGGCAGCCACGCAACCACAATTGCCTGCCGAAAGCGATTCCATCAGAGCTATGGAAAAAGACAATGCCCAAAAGAGCGCTGAGGCCGTGCGGGGTCAAAGTCCTGATGGCAAGTTTTGGTACGGAAATGGTAAAGCTCAAAACACTGCGACAACACAGCGCCAAGTCGTCAATCAAGCAAGTGCTATTGGTACGACAAACGGGACGACAAGCAACCAGCAGGAATTTGCTAATTCGTACGCGCCCGGAAGCACCGGCCGCGCCGTTCAACAAGCGACCTACCAATATCCCGAACTGCGACGCAACCGAGGCATCTTGCCGGGCAACGGTTTGAATTCGCCCAACATTGGCGATCCCAATCAGCTTAACCCGATCGTACAACCCTTCGAACGCGGCGGTAACGCCTCAGTTCCATTTGGTAACAATCCCAACGCCTATTTTCCCTCGCAAGATTATGCTGATCTTGATGTGACGGTAACCCAAACCAATACCGGGCGAATCAACATCGGCGGTGCCTTTAACTCGGACAACGGCATCGTTGGCCAGTTCATCATCGATGAAAAAGACTTTGACATCACGAGGTTCCCAAGAAACTTCCAAGACATCTTGGACGGAAATGCTTTCCGCGGCGGCGGTCAGGCCTTTCGGCTTGAGGTCGTGCCGGGGCAAGATTTGCAACGCTACTTGGTGAGCTTCACCGAGCCGTATTTTTTAGGCACCGACTATTCCTTTAGCGCCAGTGGCTACCTTTTTGACAGACGTTACTTTGACTGGGACGAAAACCGACTGGGTGGCCGTCTGTCTCTCGGTCGTCGACTGACTCCTGATCTTTCGCTTAGTGCGGGTCTTCGTCTGGAACGCGTTAGAGTGGACAATGCTCGTGAAGCGATAAGGGTAAACGCTAATGATCCGAACGTCAGCACGTCGCCTCAACTCAACGAGGTTTTAGGAGATAAGCAAAGTCTTTTTCTCGCTAATATCGGACTGATCCGAGACACACGCGACCATCCCTATTTGGCAACAAAAGGAACGTATCTGTCGGGAACCGTTAGCCAAGCATTTGGCGATTTTGATTACTCACGAATCGACCTAGAGTATCGACGATATCGATTAATTTACGAGCGTCCCGACCGATCAGGACGCCACACGCTCAGCTACGGAACGAAGCTTGGATACACCGGCAGTGGTACGCCCGTCTATGAGCACTATTTTGCGGGCGGGTTCTCCACGATTCGTGGTTTTGATTTCCGCGGGGTTGGGCCTAAAGAAGGTGCAACCTTCAACCCCGATGGATCAATCGCAGACGAAGGTGCCCGTATCGGCGGTGAGTTCCAATGGCTCAACACGCTCGAGTATACCTTTCCACTAACGGCTGACGACATGGTCAAAGGGGTCGTGTTCTGTGATTTTGGTACCGTTGCCACAGACGTTAGCCTCGACGAATTTCGCGTCGTACCTGGCTTCGGATTTCGCGTCAACATGCCGGCTCTCGGCATCGGGGCTCCACTTGCCTTCGATTTCGGCTTCCCTGTCTCCAGCGAAGCAACGGATGACGAGAGAACCTTTAGCTTCTACCTAGGTGTGCTTCGGTAGACGGTTACCCCAAGAAAGGGTAGTCCTTGTCCATTAAGCCCAACTCTTTGGCTTCTTGCCAGAATGCCTTCGGCAGTTGCGTATTGGCCAGTTCAACGTTGGAGCTTACGCGCTCAGGCCTGCTGGAGGAAAGAGCAATCGAAACAACACCGGGCGGTGACAAAGCAAACTCGACACACGCTTGAGCGGGCTTCACCGAATGCTTCTCACATAGCGCGAAGAACCGATCCCGATAATTGGCGATTTTTTGATCGTCAGCATTGGCAGGATCCAGCTCACGATAGTCAAATGACTTACCGCCAACCATGTACCCCGCATGGAACACGGCGCTGTTGAAAACAGGAATGTTGCGACGGTTCAAGTTTTCTACGAAATCCAGCAGGGTTTGAGGATGCCGATAGATCGTCAGACTATTGGCCAGCATTACCCAATCCAATTTGACTTTATCGTCAATTTCAGCGATCGCCCTCCAATCCTTGCTACCGACGCCAATCGCTTGGCATTTCCCTTGGCCACGTAATTCTTCAAGCGCTTTGTAGGCGCCTAGAATATCGTCCATTCTACGGGCTCGATCTTCCTTCGAAGTCGCCGCGGCCAGATACTCATCCGGGTCGTGAACCGAGAGAAACTGGGATGTGAAGCCCTCTCCCAGCAATTCGTTGCCCTGTTCCCAGCATTCAAGAATTCCATCATAGGAAATGCACTGTACAGCATCGTGCTCTAGCCCAACCCAAGCCCCCGGTTCGAAAGTGGGCTCGTCAGACGTTAGCGGTACACGTTTCCAACCAAGCTTGTTGCTAATGATGACTTTTTCAGGATCTGCGTTGAGAGCGCGAAGATTATTGCCAATGACTTCCAGCGCCAGCCCCGCGCCATACTTGCCAGCGGTATCCACAACGACCTCGTTGGCCGAATTAAACCATTCGCGCGAGATCTCCAACTTCGTTTCTTCTGCCAAAGCAACAAATAAGTTGCCTAAAGTTCCCGTACCAAAAATGACACGCGGAACATCCACTGTCACAGTGCCTACCTTTATTACTGCCATCAAAAATTCGCGAGTAAAACTTGTTGTAGTCAACTGAGAAAGCCAAACACAAATAGTGAATACTTGGCTCGCCCAAACATGCACTCTAGCTCCTAGATGCTCTTCCGACCAAACCCTAGACCCTAGCTGTCCTACGTCCGAACGAGGTCATGAAACCGTAAATCGCTATGACAACAAAACAAATTAGCGGTAGTACGAACGATGACGCTGTTGAAGCAACGTTTGGACCTACAGCACTTTGGATAGGCCCAACGATCCCTTCGATGAAGGATCCGCCTTTGGCGTCAATCAACTGTCCTTGCCACGGCGGCATTAAAGCGCCACCCACAATCGCGAAAATCAGTCCGGCAGATCCCAGCTTCGCGTCCTCCGGAGTCAGCCCCTGAAGCGCGATTCCGTAAATTGTGGGAAACATCATTGACATACAAGCCGACACACCCACCAAACAGTAGAGTCCGCCAATGTTCTGCAGGGTAATCACAAAGTAGACCAATAACATGCCGACGATGGCCAAGATCCCAAGCAGTAAACCGGGGTTCACAAACTTCAAGAGGAACGTACACACAAAACGACTAATCAAGAAAGTAACCATGGCCGCAATGTTATATTTCTGAGCCGTGGCGGCATCTAGTCCACAAAGCGTTACACCATAGTGAATGATGTAGGTCCAACACATGATTTGAGCACCGACATAAAAAGCCTGCGCAATCACGCCACCGATGTATCTCGGATGCAGCAGTTTTTTTATTAATGCCCCGATCTCAATTTTATGAGCGTCATCACCAGTGTTTGGCATTTTGCTGACAAGGAACATTACCAACACGGCCAACACAACACATGCAATGACAACATAGGGAGTTCGCACCGTCGCCAGATCTTGCTGCTGCATAGCTGTAAACTTGTCGACGCTGTTGGTTGCGAGATCGGCAAGCGCAGAGTTTAATTTCTGATCAACCTCGCCCGGCAGCATATTGGCGTACTCGGGATGGGCCGCTTTTTCCTCAGCGCGAAAGGCTTCAGTACTGAGATTGGGGAGAATGAAGGTGGCTGCGATCAGCATGCCGGTCAACGAACCAATTGGGTTGAAGGCTTGGGCCAAATTTAGTCGTTGAGTCGCCGTTTCGGGTGATCCCATAGAGAGAATGTATGGGTTGGCTGCTGTTTCCAAAAACGCCAACCCGAAAGTAAGCACGTAGAGCGCGACCAAAAACAGGTTGAACTGCATGTAGTTACTTGCAGGGATAAAAAGCAGAGCTCCAATTGCGTAGAGGGCCAAGCCAATCACGATCCCCCATTTGTAAGATAACTTTCTGAGTACCAACGCCGCTGGAATCGCCATAGTGGCATAGCCACCATAAAAAGCCATTTGGACCCAAGAGCTTTGCGCGTTGTCAATCTGAAAAATGTCCTTGAAAGCTTTGACAAGCGGATTGGTTATGTCGTTCGCAAACCCCCACAAGGCAAACAAGGACGTGACTAAGATAAATGGAAGCAAATATTTTTTAGGAACCACTTGGTCGGTCCCTTCAGAATGGCCTACGGATCCGCCCGAATCTTTCGTGGACACATATGGGTTGGCCACATTATCTTTATCAGTCATACGGGCACCGTCATTGGATTAATGGTGGGAGAAATTAGCGAAACTAATCTGCTGAGCATCAAAGCTTCGATCGAGGCAACCACATTCTAATCACCAACAACCTCCAATGTGTAGCTACCTAGCTGTGACTTTGTTAAAATTAAGGTTCGACTTTTTCGGTTGGTTAAACTATCGCCAACCTCGAGTGTTCTGTCCAAGCCTCTGAGCAAAGATCTACCCAAATGGAAAACATTAATTCGCCCGAACCTCGACCGCTCTCACATCGTCCAAGTCGCAATAAAGCACCCTCTCGCCGATCATTTCTCACGGCCACTGCGGCAATCAGTTTGGCCGCCGGCATGGCCATCACAAGTCGTGCAGCGTCAAAGCAAGATACAAACAACAAGCCTTTCTCGTTGAAATTTGCGCCGCATCCGGGAATGTTCAAATCGTTGTCAGGCAAAGATGTGATAGACCAAATCAACTTCTGCCATGAAATGGGTTTTACGGCTTTCGAACACAACGGCATGAAAAAAGAAACACCCGAAAAGCAACAGCAGATTGGCGATCTTTTAAAAGACCACAAAATGGAGATGGGGGTGTTTGTCGCCTACGCGGACTTTGTGCGCGGCACTTTTACCAACCCCAACGAAAAAACCACCAATGAAATCCTTGACCAAATTAAAGGATCGATCGATGTCGCAAAGCGTTGCGGAGCAAAATTTGTCACTGTCGTTCCCGGCTCAATCGATCAACCCGCCCCCAATGGAAACAAGTACGGCGGCGGAAGACTGGCGGAAGGATTCCAAACAGGATACGCAATCGACATGCTTCGCAAGTGTGCTGAACTTTTGGAACCGGAAGAAATTGTGATGGTGCTAGAACCTTTGAACTGGCACACCAATCACGGGGGCACATTCCTGCGAGATTCCGATCAGGCTTACGCAATCTGCCGAGCAGTTGATTCTCCAAGTTGTAAGATTTTGTTCGACATCTACCACCAGCAGATCACCGAAGGAAACTTAATCCCCAATATCAATCGGGCTTGGGACGAGATCGGTTACTTTCAGGCCGGTGACAATCCCGGGCGTAAGGAACCCGGCACCGGCGAGATCAATTACGCCAACGTCTTCAAAGCAATCGCCGAGCGACAAGAGAAAGACGGCCGCGATCTGATCATCGGAATGGAGCACGGAAACTCGATCGGCGGTAAAGAAGGCGAACAAGCCGTCATCGACGCCTATCGCGCCGTTGAACCGTAACACTTATTTACATAGTAGCGGCACGGCGCGAGCCAAATGGCACTCACTTTAATGCAAGGAACTCTACCCCGCATAAACACAGCTCCCCCTCTCACAAAAATTCGGACCACTCAAGACTTGCCTCTTGATTAAACTCAATCGAAATTTTGGGGAGAGCGGAGCCGAGAATTGTGTTTTCTCGCTGCAACAAACCTGTAGGTCCCAGTGAACGCTCGCCGTCCGGTGAATCACATACCGGAAGGCTCGCGCTTTTCCGCTTCAGATTTCCCCAAATCAAATAGCTGATTTGCAAACGAACTTACGGCACCCACGTTCCATCAATGTAATCCAGCTTTGCCCAGTAAGGGCGCTTACGGTCGGCGCGAGTTCGAGCGTCTTCCAATAACACCTCCCGCGATGGCGTGACGGACCCTGTGAATCTTCGGCCTCGTCCATTGATTTCAATTTCGCGATCAAAATCAAAGTAGTCTGGACGCAGCCATAACGTCGCTCCGGTTCCGGCTTTCCCCACGACAAACGCGTTTGGCTTGCCACTGCGAATCTTGCCCTCTATCTCGAGAACTTTGATATCGCGTCGCGCGCGAAAAAGTTCCGGCCACTTGATATTGCGAAGCGGGAAACCGTGTGTCTCAAGAAACCAGAAATAATTATCTGCCGGCCTAATCGATTTGCACGCGAACTCAAAACCTGACTTATCGGGGTACCGCCTTCTCTGCGCCCGCATCCACTTAAAGGTATCTGGCACGTCCTCGCGAAACTGTTCGTCCAGCCGCCCAAGATATTGCACCACCGTGCAAGCTTTGCGATTCTTTGACGTCAACCAAGCATTCCAAGCGTCCTTGCAACCGCGCATGCTGCCGATATGGCGCTCGCCAACGACCGCATAAATCGGCAAACGGTTACCGGTGTTCTCCGCATAGATCAAAGGGTACTTTTGAATCCCTGTCGCCGAGACACCAATGATGCCGGCCCAATGTTCTGGATGAGCCGTCCCCACGTCGTAGGCGACATCAGCGCCGATGCCATGCCCTTGAAGAAACACTCGATCAGAATCCACTGAAAACCGACGCATCGACTCCCGTAACGCTTTCATCACGATCAGGTGCTCTCGAACAGAGTACTCGACACGTCGCTGTCCGGGAGCCCTCCAATCGATGGCCACGACGATCGTACCGTTGCGTGAAGCATGACCATATCGCACGCCTAAGCCCTCATTAAATTCGCCGCACCAATGCTTCAGCTGATTCTCGACCTTCGCGCTTCCGGGCAAGCTAAGCATCATCGGATAACGATGATAGGGATCGTACTCTGTTGGCAGATGCGCTAAACATCGATACTGTTTTGGCTCAGGATCGATTTTGGTCCCATCGAGCGTGACAAAAAACTCGATCGGCTCGCGCCCAGAATAGTCGCCGACAAGCTCATGCTTGGGTGGCAGCATATTGGCCAGCATAGGAGCGAGAAAAGTTACTTCGCTGCTTTCAAATTTCGCGAGCTGCTCGAGAATCGCAGCACGACGCGATTCATCCGGGCTGTTCAGGTATTCCTTGACCAAGTCGAGCACGGAATACAGGGACTGCGCTATCGCCCAGTTGTCCGTTGCGCTATTACTTCCCAACAACCAGCCGCTGATCGCCAGCGCCACGTTTTGCTGGTCCTTGTTTTTGGGATCAGCCGATAAACGATCAAAGCTATCCAGTCGCGAAAGGTTGTGCTGGTTGAGGTCAGATTTAACCTGATCCTTAAAACGCTTCAAGGCATCAGACTGTTCCTCAGTCAGCTGCCCCTCGGGCCGGCTCTGCATTTTCTCCACCGCAGCAACCACTCGCGCGACCAATTTCTCGCGCTTTTCATTTGTCCGATCCACCTGATCGAGTAAGTCATCGAGCTCAACAGTCGTTTCAGGAGCGAGGCCTTTCCGATCGATAGCCTTAATCCATTTGGTCCCAAGCTCGGTTTGTCCGGCCTCGAACGTTAGTAGAATCTCTCTCAACTGTTGCTTGGCTTCTTCCTGAAGCACAATTAAGCGTTTCGCCTCGATCTGCTCTTTCTGATCTGGAAACCGCTCGGCGATTCTTAAAAGCTCGTCTTTGGCATCACTGTAACGGCCAGCCTGATACAGAAAGTCCGGAATTCTCAGCCACGCCGTCACTTGATCTGGATCGACGATCTCATTTTCCAAGACGCCTTTGAGCACGGCCGTGGGAATCGTTCCAATCGCAAGACTCATCTCCCAGTCTTTGGCCGCGAGGTTGGTTCCACCGGAAAGAGATTGGACGACCACATAACGCGGATTCAGTTTCGTGATTCCTTGAATGTATTGAGCGCGTCCTTCGGGCGTACGAACGGCCAAAATACGATGGCCGTTGTCATTAAAAGGTTCAGCATACAGAAACGGGGCAGCACCTTTCCTCGGTCCTTCATAAACCCGTTGCCAGATATCCAATTCAGTTTCGTTGCGAGAGGAATCTACGATGTTGGGCAGCAAGCTGTGCTGGTTAATAAACGTTCTCTTGAGGCCATCGTTGATCACCACCACTGGCTTAACTGCACCAGACGCCACATCTCCAGTTTCAACGCTGATTTCTTCGATATTAAAAAGTTTGCCATCATACTTCAGGCCCGACTCCGTCGTGACAACTACGCGACGCCCCTGAGCGAAGACGGATCCCGATGGTGCGAAGATAAAACTGCCTAGCAGAATCGAAATCGAAATCGAAATTATCTTGTGAAACATGGACGGCATGTTGTCTTGTATCTTTCGTAGCTAATCTCTCAAGAGGTTAGAAAATTGCTCTTTGGACATCCAAAGTCTTGCGACTTCGACAACCGAGAAGCCCGCTTGTTTGAATCGAATTCCGTGCCGCAACAGCATTGGCGACGGATACTCGAACATCACGCTAATTTGACTATCGTCATTTTGCTGATCTAGCATCACCGGTGTATACTCGGGCGCTCCTACCAGTATTCTCGCCATTTGCTTAGAATCAACCGCAACTTACCGCTTCTCTTGCCCGCGTCTATTGGGATTTCTTGGCCATCACAACAATTATGATCCCACAAGCATGATCATTCACGTAGACATGGACGCTTTTTATGCGTCCGTTGAAATTCGCGACAATCCAGCACTGATCGGCAAACCGGTTGTCGTGGGAGGTTCGCCGAGCGGACGAGGCGTGATTTCAGCCGCCAGCTACGAGGCCCGCAAGTTCGGTATCCACAGCGCCATGCCTTCGCGCGAAGCATTGCGAAAATGTACGTCGATCGTTTTCGTAAAAAGTAGGATGTCCCACTATGCCGCGGTGTCACGACAAATCCGTCAGATCTTTTTCGAATTCACTTCACTGGTTGAACCCCTTGCGCTTGACGAAGCGTTTCTCGACGTGAGCGGATGCCAGAGACTGTTCGGAACCGCCCCCGAAATCGCGCGTAAGATTAAAACAAAGATCCTAGCCGAAACAGGACTGGTCGCCTCCGCTGGTGTCGCGCCTAACAAATTTCTCGCCAAAGTTGCCAGTGATTTACATAAACCTGACGGTCTCACAATCGTTGCGCCAGAGGAGATCCAAACCTTTCTTGATCCACTGCCTATCTCGCGCGTCTGGGGAATCGGTCCAAAAACACAAAAGAAATTTACCAGACTGGGCGTCCACACCATCTCCCAATTGAGGATGTTGGACCTGAACGTTCTGCATTCGCAGCTTGGAGACGGAGCCCAGCATTTTTATAATCTTGCACGTGGAATCGACGGTCGTCCAGTTGTTCCAGACCGAATTGCCAAATCAGTTTCCCACGAACACACTTTCCCCACCGACATATACGATAACGAGGTGCTTTTTGCGTGGCTGCATGAACTGGCCGATTTGGTCGGCCGGCGCCTCCGTCGTCACGACATCTTTTCCAAAACGGTTCAACTGAAACTACGATACGACGACTTCGAAACAATCACGCGACGAAAGACCATTGCGGCAACTCATTCCACGCGCACTTTATTCGAGACCACCAAGCAATTGCTATTGGGAATCGATCGCCAATCGCGTGGCGTCCGTCTGATCGGCTTAGGCACCGCCAACCTCAGCCGATCGGAGCCAACTCAGCTATCCTTGTTTGATCAAGAAGATAAAAACAAACAATCGCGCGTCGACGAAATCTCTGATTCGATCCGAGACAAATTCGGACAGGCATCCCTAAATCGCGGTAGCAACCTTGAACACGAAATTCGCCTGAGACCCGACCCGCGAATTGGTGATGATAGTTGTTGATCGCTCCGCGATATTATCGTCAAGAACTAAAGTGCAGTGATCGCGGAGCGATCAACGATTATCTTTGGTCAGCTTTCCTGCATTGGTGCCCGTGGCCAAAATCTCGATCGTATCTTTGGTCGCTTGTTTGACGGCCAATCGCCAATCGTCTTTCGCTTGAGCTTGATACCTATGTTGCTCGTACGCAAAAATAATGCCGCGAGAACTGTTCACCAGAGCCCCCAAGCCGTTCTCGTCAAACGCACCGGCCACATCAGATGCCGTGCCTCCTTGGGCACCAAAACCGGGAACCAATAAAATAGAATTAGGCATCTGCTTCCGCAGTTCGACCAACTGTTGAGGGTAGGTCGCTCCGACGACGGCCCCCACAATTCCGTAGCCACTGTCTCCTTGGGTCTGAGCACACAGTCGCTGAATTTCCTCGGCAACATGCTGATGAATCTTCTTGCCGCCTTCGGTGAGTTGCTCTTGCAGCGCGTCGCTTCCGGGATTGGATGTCTTGCACAGCACAAACAAACCCGCACCGTTGGATTGGGCCGTATTGAAAAATGGCTCCAACGTGTCAAAGCCCATATAAGGATTCACCGTCAGGCAATCGCAACCCCACGCGGTTTGGCTCTTGGTTCCCAAGTAAGCTTGCGCGTATGCTTGGGCGGTCGAACCGATATCTCCGCGTTTGGCGTCCATCACAACAATCAAGCCTTCGGCTGCCGCGTGATCGACCACCTGGGCCAAAGCCGCCATCCCCAATGGGCCAAGCTGTTCAAAAAAGGCGGCTTGCGGTTTGACCGCCGGTACTAAATCCTTGACGACATCAATCACTGCGATTCCAAATTCGGCAAACGCATTTGCGACACTTTCGCAATCGTTAGCATCCATCCCGTTTTTAATTTTCTCCGGCAACTGCCCGACGCGTGGATCAATACCGACGACCAGCGGAGTCCCCTTTTTCGAAATCGCGGTTGTTAGACGATCGCCAAAATGACGAGGAGAGAAACTGTCTGGATCTACCATGGGTATAGCAAGTACTGGCGTTGAGCAAATTTAACGTTAGAGACAAAGTTTAGCCAAGGATCCCTGCGTAGCATAGGCTCCCGGCAAGGACCGGTTATCGGTCTCCTTTGGCATGTTCACTTCGCCTGCCCAAAATAGGCGATGATGTTCCGTTAATCGTCTTGCCGACTATTCTTCAAATGCTCAAGCGGCCAGCGTGAAGAGTAGGTTTGCGTTTGATCGGTTTCGCCGACAGAGGAACTACCCTCTACGGCCGCGCAGATGTTCCTGAGCATTCCAGCAAAAACGAATTGGTGAACTGGATAAAGCGCATACCAATAGACTAATCCAAAAACGCCAACAGGATCAAAGATGGCTGTCTGACGAATAGTGCTTTTGCCGTCATACTCGTTGACCTCAAACTCCAACCACGCACGTCCGGGTACTTTCATTTCCGCCCTCAGCCTTAAAAGGCGTCCAGCCTCAATTTGTTCGACTCGCCAAAAATCCAAGGCATCCCCCGGTCGCAACTGGTCTTCGTCTCGCCTGCCTCGCCGAATTCCAACACCGCCAACGAGAAGATCCAAGAATCCTCGAATGCGCCACAGCCATGAACCGTAGTACCATCCTGTCTTGCCTCCGATCCGACGAATGGGCTTGAACGCTTCCTCACGACCGGCCGGTACAGTCTGTGTCCGCGAATCAACCAAACGGGAGCCAAACCGCACACCTCCCCAACTCTTCATCTTTCCGCCGGCGGATATCGCATCGGACCAACGCGTCCGAGCGTATTGCTGCTCTTCGTGAACTAAAGCTCGCGCGATCGCGAGCTCGGTTGATTTTGGAGCGATAGAAAAATAACTATCAACGAGATTGTTGGAAATGAGCGTTGGATTTTTAAGACTTTCGATCAACTTCTTGCCAACACGCGCGTACAACGGGGTCACCAGCCCCAGCCACAAACTGGAAAGATACGGTGTCAAAATTGGAACAGGAATCATCCATCGGCGAAGTCCACGCAATCGCGCGTAGAGCTGCATGATCTCGCCATAGGATAACTGATCCGGGCCGCCAATCTCAAAAACAACCGTCTTTCGAATCGGTAATTTATGCGCTTCCATCAGATAGGCCAGCACGTCTTCGATCGCGATCGGTTGAGCCCTGACGCGTACCCATTTGGGACAGATCATCACGGGCAATTGTTCAACCAGCGCTCGAATCAGCTCAAACGAGAGACTGCCGGAGCCAATAATGATGGACGCACGAAACTCAACCACGGCAGCCGTCGAGGTCCGTAAGATGTTACCAATCTCTTGGCGGCTCCTAAGGTGCTTAGAAAGATTATGGTCGGGGTTGCCAAGCCCACCAAGATAGATGATTCGTTTGACATTCTGCGCAGTACACGCATCAGCAAATAGCTGAGCCGCAAGACGATCGGTCTCTTCAAAATCTTCCTCAGAGCCCATCGAGTGGACCAAATAATATGCCGTGTGGACGCCTTGAAGAGCACGATGAGTTGACTCTGAATCGAGGACATCACCGTAGACAGTTTCGGTATCCGCAGCGACTAAGCCAGCGAGTGATTGGGGCCGTCTCGACATACAACGAAGCGAATGTCCCGACTCCTCAAGCAGTGGCAGCAATCGACCGCCAACGTATCCAGTAGCGCCCGTTAGCAAGATCTTGATTTTCTCTTGACTGGAGTCTTGCACTTAGGTCGCCCGTTGTTAAAAATCCGCACCAGTTTCACAAACCGCAAGAGCAGAAGCGTGGTAACGTAGGTTTGGTGCTTGCGCAAAAAAAATAGCCAAGCATAAATGCTTGGCCGTTTTTTGTTTATCTTGATATTCTCAATCAACCGAACGAGTCCGGGGGAACGTGCCGAGGTTATGCAACCTGAACGTTCTCAGCACAAGGACCTTTCTGTCCTTGGGCTTCTGTGAAAGTCACGCGTTGACCTTCTTGAAGATCATCGAAGTTAACACCTTCGAGGTTTGATGAGTGGAAAAACAAGTCTTTGCTTTTACCAACGTCGATAAAGCCAAACCCTTTGTCGGTTAGTCGTTTGATTGTGCCTTCAGCCATGGTTCACTAATTCCCTAAAAATACTTTGCAGTGCAATGGAACATACATTTATCCAATAACTAGATGCCTGCGGCAGTAAATGTATCAGATATTTGCCAGCACATCAAATCTTTATTGAAAACTTTCCTTAAAAGTCGGCATTGGCCCTTGTTTGTCGAAAAAACAATGCCTTTTGCAGCACTTGAGAATCAAATCGGCTACTTGCCTCGGCACAAACACACTATTCGGTTGGCCTGAACACCATCAAATCCGCTGCCAGTGTGACGGTCGTGCTATCCACGCTAGCCAACAGTAGTTGTTGAGATTTGCGGACGGCACGGTAGGTCATCGCCAGAGCATCACTGATTTCATCAACATCTAGCTCAACTTGATGTACCCATAATCGATGCGCGACAAGTTCAAGACCATCGGCCTTCATCGCTTCGACCACTTGTTGCCATCGACTGCGGCGATATCCTTGGTTTTGGACGCGCTCACGCAACTCAATCAAATCTTCTTCACCGGGCACTGCTACGACACAAACACCATTGCTGGTCAGCACACGCGCGATCTCACGGGTAGGGCGTCGCCCAAACAGCGAAACGACTCGCCCAATACTGTCGTCAGCTACTGGCAACACGCGATCTGCATTGGCAAGCACCCACGTTGCCTCGGGCCAGCGACGGGCTGCCAACTTAATTGCACGGCGCGAGAGATCAATGCCGCAGTAATCACTTGGCGCGTCGCCGAACAGAGCAGGGCCAAATGTTCCTTCTCCGCAGCCTAAATCAAGCGTCCGAAGATTCACGCAGCTCTCCTTTGCGCGGTCGGGCCGCGCGTCGATTTCCAACCACGGCCGTATCGCATCAATCAAACCTTTTGCGTGACCGCGCTCTAGCCATCGATGACGCGCCATGACGGCCTCGTCACTGTCACCCGGATCAAGCGATTTTTTATCCTGCGGCTGAGTCAGATTCCAATAGCCGCCTTTGGATCGATCAAAGTGATGGCCGGTTGCACAAAACAATCCAGCGTCACGACGCTCCAGCAATTGGTCACAGTTTCGGACGGTACAACGTAAACTAAACATATCCGCATGCTACTCTAATTGCAGACAATTGCGAACAACCTCACCGTTTTTTGATCTCCGCAGAAACAAGCGATGGACAACAAGCGAAATGAGTTTTTGGTATACTGACGGGCTCTGCCCCCAACACTCACATACACGGAGCCTACGATGAAACAGTTGCACATGATCCCAACCTCAACCACGGTGCTGACATGGATCGTGCTGTTTTACTTTTTTCAGTCCGCCACTTTGACATCGCTGCACGCGGATAACAATTGGCCGACGTTCCGCGGGAGCGACCGAACGGCTGTGGCCCCAGACACGGACTTACTGAAGCAGTGGCCTGACGTCGGCCCGGAGCTGGTTTGGCAAACGGCGGGCGCAGGACGCGGCTATGCTGGCATCGCAATTTCCGGAGGGAAATTTTTCACTTTGGGTGATGCGCCTTCCACGCAAAATGACGCTGACGAATACCTATCTTGCTTTAACCTTACCGATGGCAAACATCTCTGGAGCGCAAAAACGGGTGTAGCTTGGAACGAGGGCAAACCCACTTGGCAAAGTTCACGATCAACGCCAACGGTCGACAGTGACCGCGTGTATGTGATCACTCCTTCGGGAAAACTATTTTGCTTTAACACCAACGGAGAAGCGCAGTGGCAGATCGACCTGAAATCCGAGTTCGACGGCAAGAAAGCCGAGCAGTGGGGCTACAGTGAATCGGTCTTGATCGATGGCGATTTATTAATCTGCACTCCCGGTGGCCCGCAAAACACGATGGTGGCCTTAAATAAGCTGACCGGAAAGAAGGTATGGTCTACGTCGCGCGATGGTGACCGCGGTGCTGGACATTCCTCGATCGTTATTTCAGAAGTCGGCGGCGTAAGAGTCTATGTACAAATGACCGGCAGCGGAGCCATGGGAGTGCGTGCCAAGGATGGAGAACTGCTATGGACATTTGACATCGACAAAACGACCGCCGTTATTCCGACACCAATCATTCGCGACGATCTAGTCTTTATTTCTGTTGGCTACAAACGAGGCGGAGCCTTGCTTCGGCAAGTCGCGCGAGGCGAAAAGGTTTCCGCCGAAACCGTATACGAACTGAACACGAAACTTTCCAACAAACATGGCGGAGTGGTGCTTATCGGCGATCATATTTACGGAGATTCCGACGACAAAGGAACTCCTTTTTGTGCCGACCTAATGACCGGCGAAATAAAATGGAAGTCGCGCGGGTCAGGCAAGAAATCCGCGAGTATCGCTGCCGCAGATGGGCATCTCTACATTCGCTACAGCGATGGGACCATGACGTTGGTCGAGGCCAATCCCGAATCCTTCGTGGAGAAGGGCAGCTTCAAAGTCCCCGGAAGCGGAGATCGCCCGAGTTGGGCACATCCGATAATTTTGGACGGGAAACTGTACCTTCGGGAGGGCGACAAGATTCTCTGCTACAACATAAAATCGTAGTGGCCTACACTAAAGAACGTTTCGAAACTCGATTCATCGTTAGCAGTGGGATTCGCCAGAATTCCTTTTGCCCTTTGCCCTTTGCCATTTGCCATTTGCCATTTGTCCTTGAGACAAATCGGCTGCTGGCGAAGCCCACCACTTGTTTTCAAATGCCTTCTAATTGAGTTGGATACGAAACGAGCCAGGATCACAGAACCCGGCTCGCGTAAATCTCTCACTTCGGCGAACTCATTGAGTGAGCTGCACCGATAAATCCCTCTACGTGTTAAGCATTTCCTGCACCCGTGCGGGGTCTTTTCTTTTCTCGTCGCTTGCTGGCGGTTCGATCCACTCGATCTCTATATTGTCGAATTCGGCCTGGCGCTTGAAATCGGCAAAGATATCTTTCACGTCTTGGTCCATGTGAACGGTGTTTGAAAGATCGACGATTACCTTGCTGCCAGGTTCGATCTCTTGGATGACAGTCTGAATATTTCCTTTGTTGATAAAGAAAACACGTTCGGCAAGTGTCAGGTTGTAGACTTTTCGCCCATCGACTTCATGAACGTTCGTCCAAAGCGACTTGAAGTAGCTGCTTTGCAAGATGAAGAACAGCGATGCGATAAGGCCAATTCCGATTCCGATCAACAGATCCGTACGCAAGATCGCCACGATGGTAATGATGAAAGGTAAAAACTGGGTCCAACCATTGGCGAACATCTCTTTGAACTTTGAGGGATGAGCCAGCTTGTAACCCACGACGAACAGAATCGCCGCCAGACTAGCCAGCGGGATCAGCTCAAGTATCCCCGGAATCGCAACCACACAGGCAATCAAGAAAATGCCGTGGACGAAGGACGCGAGCCGTGACTGAGCTCCTGACTGAATGTTGGTCGAACTGCGAACGATCACTTGCGTCACTGGTAACCCCCCAATCATACCGGAGATGAAGTTTCCGATACCTTGAGCTCGCAGTTCTTGATTCAGATCCGTTTGGCGGCGTTGTGGGTCAAGTTTGTCGGTTGCTTCTGCGCAAAGCAGCGACTCGAGACTGGCGACGATCGCAATGGTCATCGCGCAGACCAAAATCATTGTCGCCGCACGAAATGGGGAAACAGAAACATCTTCTGGACTGTCTGATTTGATCGCCTCTCGAATTCCGCCAAGAGCACTTAGCATACCGCCAGCAATCTTTTTGTCGGAGACTTTCCCGATAGCTTCCTCAAGTGTTTTCAGCTGCGAATCAGTTGCATCAACCGCGGATCCCGATGACCCCAACGACACTCGTAAACTGGCAATGACTGGGCTCAGATCTTTTGCAATCGATTCGTCGGTAAGTTTCTCCAGTTTCTTTCCAAACTCGTCTAATTTTTCAGAAGCACCTTCGATCGCAGTCGCGGCGTTGGTGTTGGCACCGCCGCCGTGCGAACCATGACCGATCTGCATTTTTGTCGAGGTAATCGCAGAGGGTTTGAAGTGTGGAAAAATGAACTCGAAAGCTTCGGACCCAGCTTCTTCCTCGTCAGCAGCAGGAGGATGAGCGTCGTGAACTCCGACGATCTTCTTCGCCGTTGCCGGATTAAGTTGAACCAGATGGTCCTTGTCAATTTTCATCGGGGTTGAGCTGAAGGCGAGATTAAGCACAATGCCCGCGACCACTGCAACCAACGGCCCCTGAATGATCTTGCTCCAGCCGAACTTCGTAATCGCTTTGGTTTGCCAAACGATCAAAATGGCGAGGCAAACTAGTGTAACGATTACCGGGCCAATCGAAGGATTTAAAAAAGCGTAGTAGATTTCCGAAAACGTATTGTGGCCGTCAGCTTGCGAAAACGCCATGTCACCTTCGTAGTCTTTGTCGTAGCCCACTGCATGCGGGATCTGTTTGAGAATAATAATCAGTCCAATCGCAGCAAGCATTCCTTTAATGACAGACGTCGGGAAGTAGTAACCGATCGTTCCGGCTTTAAGGATACCAAGCACGAACTGAATCACTCCAGCTAGAACAACGGCCAAAAGAAAGTTCTGAAAGCCCAATTGTAGAATCGCTGGCGCAACAATCGCCACCAGACCGGCAGCCGGTCCACTGACACCCAGTGAAGAGTTACTAAATAGCGTCACGATAAGTCCGCCGACGATTCCGGCGATAATGCCAGACATCGCTGAACCGCCTGAGGCCAGGGCGATACCGAGACAAAGCGGAATTGCAACCAGAAAGACAACCAAGCCTGAAGGCACATCAGTCTTCCAGTGCTTTAGCTCGCTCAGCATGGTTAAGGGGCCAGTGCGTTGCATCTTGTTTCACCTTTGAGAAATTGATTTACCAGTAAGCTGAAGTGCGAACGCCTCGGGAATGTCAAATGCCCTTTGCAAAACTGTTACCAGTGTTGCGTTGAACAGATTAAAACATTCGAAAACTTCCGTCCTCGGATCGCCACCGGTCCAATAATAAAAACCACTTGTATTGGAAACCAATCGAAAGCCAACGCCAATAGAGATGAGCATCTTCTAAAGAAGATCTGGTCAAAATTGCGGCGATTCTCCAAGTCAAGAGAATGATAGCCACGCCAGATCAGCTGGTTTAATTTAAAACAACGGCAGCGGCAACGCGCGCAATAGCCTTCGGTCGCAGCTAGATACGTAGACAGCTAAAAAAACGTGATGGACTGCACGACGAAACTCTCGCCGAAGATATTGCGGGGCCAACGGGATGCACTCCTCCAGATCAATCTCGAGGACTTCAGTTTGGGTTTAAGCCACCAATCTATGCTTGAGTGAAAACGTGTCTAACGTAAAACGAGCCGCAATCAAAATCGTGTTGTCATTTCGACAAGGTCGTATCAAGAACGCGACACACGGTCACGGAATGTCGCAGACGACGGTTGAGAAGGCAAAGTATTCAGTCCTGAGGCCAATTCAAGAAAAAAAATCTTTAGAGGCCAGTTCAAACGAGTAATCTGCAACTGCATCTCTAATTGAGCACTATAGCTGACTCGATTTCTCTAACACGCGAAACAGTTTGGCATGGTCGGTGCAAACCAAGTTCTCCACCACCACACAGTCGTGACGGCGACCACAACGTTTAAACTTTTTTGAGGAAACTGAGAACTATGAACACATTCATCAAGCGCACACTACTTTCGTTGGCGACTCTAGCAACTGCCTTTTTCGGATGGGCCGTTGAAACTCAAGCTCAGCAGCCACAAACAGTTCAACCAGTCCAAACCCCCGATCAAGTGCAGACGACTCAGCAACACTACGCCGACCCCACAATCGCACCACAACTTCAGCCGCCGAGCGAATACTACTTCGGCTTCAGCATCCAGTTGGTCTCTGATGCCTACGGAGGCAAAACACTTCGAATCGTATCGGTCACTCCGGGCAGCCCTGCACAACAGGCTGGACTAGAGATTGGTGATGAGATCCGCTCGGTCAACGGATTGGGTTTTCTCCATGCTTGCGACAGCTTTGAAGCAGTCCGCATGCTGAGCCAGTTCGTTTCGCCGAATTCACTTGGGAAAAGTCCTGCTCCAGCAGTCGCTGCGGGTGTGCAAGCTTACGTTGCTCCGGGGCACCTCCAACCGATCGCAAACATGATTGTGCGAAACGTTCGCAATGGGCAAGACGTTCCAGTTACCGTCCGGCCACAACATCGCGCCGTTAAATTACCCGCGCCTGCAGCAGCGGCAACGGTTACTCATTGACACAATTTCTGCCGAATCAACGCCCGGGGACGTTCTGTTAGGATGGTTTACAGACAGACATAATTTCGAATCAGTATCGTGTTGAGATCCGAACCATAAGCGCGTCTTCGAGTGGCACTTCGACCGATTCGTTTTCAATCTCCAAATCGCGTGAGAAAGCGTACCCCGCCTCGACGCTGAACTTGCGTCCGAGTACGAAGGGACGATTTGTTGGCGCCGAAGGACGCGACTGCCAACCAACCACAACCCGCACGTCGCTGTAGGTTAAAGTATCGTCACCGAAAGTCGGTCGCTCGTAGCCCCACGTGTTTCCATTGATGCCCGCGCCGAGATAAGCCCATTGCTGGCGCTTCCCGTCGTCCGAAAGAAGCAAGTTGACTTTCGGATTTGGCAAAATCATATCCACTCGCATTCCCGGTTGCGGCAGCCATACGGCTCCGAGGGCAGGCACGACTGGAAGGTCACTTCTCCCTAAGGCGATCGCGCCAAACGTCCAGCTCAACTGTGGGCTCTTCTCGTAAATCGCGA
The DNA here is from genome assembly GCA_938036435.1 of uncultured Pirellulaceae bacterium. Lineage (GTDB taxonomy): Bacteria > Planctomycetota > Planctomycetia > Pirellulales > Pirellulaceae > Mariniblastus. The sequence continues at coordinate 42,592 of CALHPU010000020.1, forward strand.
ATACTCCACCGGTAAAACGCCACGAGTCGCTCGACGTATTCTCATTGTCGGTCGCGTAGTCCATGCCAATCATCGCGCGCGTCATCCAGCGCTCATTAAATCGCTTGATCCACGAAAGCCCCGCCGAGTACTCGTAAAGCTGGTTCGGTAGCTCCAACGAATCCGGAGATGAAAGATCTGTAAACGCGACGCCGATATTCACAATCGGCGGCGGCGAACCGGTCCCGATCAACAGCGGCACCTTCAGACTTGCTGATTGAGTTGCAAGTTCGACGTCAGAATCGAATAGCCATTCCGATTCGAAGCTCGCCGGAACGCCACTGGGCCTACCTGATGAAAATTCGGTTGCCGACCCCTGAGGCATCGCACACAATCTTCCGCTAGCAAACACGCAAATGCAGAACACCGCTAATACAATAGGCTTCGAAGCTAATAATTGTTGCGGAATAAAAGCCATTGGGCACCGAGAGAGTTCGCATCTTCAGGATTAGAGAAATACCGAAAACGTTGAGGCGCCGCAACTCAAAAGTCGCCAATCAGCTAAACTGCACGACTGAATCGGCTGACTCGTTGAGACCGTATTTTTAAGGAGACAAATTTTATGACCGCGCTTGTCATTGAGGCACCTGAGGTCGTCACACTAGAGATCGTTGGAACCAGAGAGCGTTTTCCCGTGAGACGCGTGTACTGTGTCGGTCGAAACTACGCCGCTCACGCGGTAGAAATGGGCCATGCTCCAGATCGAGAGCCGCCTTTTTTCTTCCAAAAGAATTCAAACAACCTCGACGGATCTGGTGAATTTCCCTACCCGCCACATTCTTTGGATGTGCATCACGAGGTTGAGATGGCGGTCATGCTGAGATCTGGCGGAACCGGCATTAAGGTTGACGAGTCTTTACGTCACATTTTTGGCTACGCAATCGGTCTCGACATGACACGACGCGATCTGCAGGCCGAACAAAAGAGCATGGGGCGTCCTTGGGAGATTAGCAAAGCGTTCGAACGGTCAGCGCCGGTCGGTCCCATACACACCGTCGCCGAAATCGGACATCCCAACGCAGGACTAATTGAACTGAAAGTTAATGGCAAAGACCGCCAAGCGGGGGACTTGAAACAGATGATCTGGAAGGTCCCTGAAATGATTGCGAATCTTTCGAACTACTTCGAACTGGCTGCCGGAGATGTCATTCTGACCGGAACCCCTGCCGGAGTTGGGCCGGTCGTCAAAGGCGATGTGATGACGGCAAGTATCGAGGGCCTTGGCGAAATCTCGGTCAAAGTGATCTAGCCAATGAACTGACTGACGCATTCGGTCGGCCGAGGTGGTCGTGTCGCTTAAAAAAATTAGATATAATCCAATGCTCACAAACCAGCACTTTAAGAGACGAGACCAATGTCGCAAAGCATCGGAAACACAATCGCAGATTCGCTTCAACTCTGCTTGAAGTACGCAGAAGTACTTTTGACGGATGTCACTCCAGAAATGTTTGGGCGGTTCGCGAAGGCCGATGGAAAGCAAATCGAGTCCAATCATCCGGCCTTCATTTACGGCCACCTTAGTCTTTACGCTCACAAGATTATGCAGGACCTTGGAAAATCTGTGGACGCACCGCCGGCTGGATTTGAGGACAACTTTTCCAAGGACTGCATTTGCAAGGACGACGCTGAAGGTGCGCTACCCGACATGGAAACCATCACAACCCACTTCTTCAAGGTTTGGAACGAAGCACTTGAAGTTCTTCGATCAACCAATGACGAAGCATTTCACCAGCCCAACCCCTCCGAAACCATGGCCAAACGATTTCCGACACTCGGTTCGGTGCAAAACTTCTACGCCTCAGGCCACAACATGATGCACTTGGGCCAAATGAGCGCTTGGCGAAGAATGTCTGGGCTTGGATCGGCTTAATTGTTTGTCAACACCATGTATGGAAGTTGGTTTGCTACGCGGGTTCCAAAATTTTCATCATTGTCAAATGTCTACGTCGCGAGATACTCAGCCAGTACCTTATATCGCAGAGATGTTGGCCGGGCGTCGACGCAGTTCAGCTGCTTTAGTCATCAGCATTTCAGAACGCGGGCAATGCCACGCAAGAGAATAATCATTCTTAAATAACTATCGCTGATGGCGACATAAACGAGTCCGGGAGTGACAAAGAAGCGCACTTTGCCGTTGATGGTGACTCCAGATTGTCCGGTCGCCTTGTGAATTCGGTGTGCAGACGCAAACAAAGATCCGTCCACGTTTCATGATCGCAGCTGCTCACTCGTCGAGCAAACTGGACAACACTCTCTAAAATACTCGGTCGGATTTGCCCTGCGTTTGAGCGGCCAAATGGTTAGAGATGCAACCAATTTTTTTGCGAGCAAATCAAAGAAAGTCGGGACGATAGGATTTGAACCTACGACCTCTCGGCCCCCAGCCGAGCGCTCTACCAAACTGAGCCACGTCCCGCTCGCGTAGAGTTCAAAAGTCTATCGAAGCCGAGGGCCGATGGCAAGCTCGCCGCACTAAGGCGAAGCCAGTTTTCTCAAATTGGCTGTTCAAAAGTCGTGCCACCCCGTAGGCTCCGACCACGCATCTAACGGCAGCACTAGATTCTCATTGAGAAACCAAGCAATTCCACGACACAATTTGACGCGTCTAGAAAAATCAAGGGCTTTGGGCCATGATGAGCCAACCGCAATTCATCCGCCACGCAATTCATCCACCCACATCGTCAAATTCCATGATCGTCAACCGGCTCGCTTGGATCGCTCTGTTTTCTCTCATCTTGCTGGTGATCGTGGGGGCGACGGTGCGCGTGACCGGTTCCGGATTGGGGTGTCCCGATTGGCCGACATGCTGGGGTTGCCTCATCCCTCCAACGAGCGCCGATCAAATCGACGTGTCGAAGCTGGACATGGCAAAATTTAAACGGCACGCGGCCAAAAAAGGAATCGATCCAGACACAATCACACGCGAGACCGTGTTGGCCAGCTTCGATCCCGTGCATACTTGGATCGAATTCCTCAATCGGCTGACCTCGTTACCACTTGGATTTTCAACTTTGCTGCTGGCGTTTCTGTCATTCAAGGCGAAACGGTTCAAGTGGTGGGTAATCGGACTGTCATGGTTTTGCTTGGCGGATGTGATACTAAACGCCATCATGGGAGCCATCGTCGTTAGCAGTGGACTACAGCCTGGAATCATAACGCTCCACATGGCATTGGCGTTCCTGTTGATCGCTGTTTTGGTCACGATCATCTGGATGACACGTCCCGACACAACACCAATCCAAATCGATTCGACCTATCGGAAAAGGATACTGATCGCATCGCTGATCTTTTTCGGCTGTTTGTTCTGCGAAGGACTCATGGGCAGCCAAGTGCGCGAGCAGACAGATCAACTGGCTCAAGTGCATGCAGGTCTCGACAGAAGCGATTGGATTGACCAGCTAGGAGCGACACTCATCTATAAAGTCCACCGCAGTTTTTCTTGGACATTGCTAGTGACGTCGGCGCTGATTTTTTTCTGGGTTAGCAAATCTAAATTGGGCCGCATCGGAGAACCAAAATTGATCTTCGCGATGGTGGTCGCCATGATGTTGATGGGGATCGTGTTGGCCCATATCGCAATCTTTCAGGTAGTGCAAGTTTTGCATGTTGGTTGCACGGCGGTCTTGCTGGCGATCACATGGCATTGGGTTCTGCGGCTATTTACATCAAAGCCACACGTCGCTGTTGAGGCCTGATACAATGATAGGCATGAATAAAAGGGGACAAAAAGCGTCCTCTCTTGATTTGCCAAACTTCCAAACGCAGAAGAACCAACAGGAACCTCAATTGTGTCAGACAGTTTGAAAACATCTTCGGCAAACGGAAATCAGCACCAGATCGGTGAGGAAATCAAGGGCGTCCTAACGTTTGTGGGCGTCGTCTGGGCGGTACACATTCTGGATATTTTTTTGCCATTGGGCGAGTCCCTGGCATTGATCCCAAGGTACCTATCGGGGATTCCAGGAATTGGTGCAATGACGTTTCTGCATGCCGATTTTGGGCACTTGATTGCCAACACGTTTCCTCTGATCGTGTTGCTGACCTTGCTGGCGGGGTCACGGGCCAATTCATGGCAAACGGTCGCTTCTATCTCTGTGCTGGGCGGGTTGTTGCTGTGGCTGTTTGGACGAAACGGAACCGACAACCAAATCGTCTCGCACGTGGGCGCTAGTCTTTTGGTATTCGGGCTCGTTACGTTTTTCTTGGCGGCGGCGTGGTTTGAGAAACGTTTGGTCCCGATGTTGATTGCCGTGGTCGTGGGATTCATGTATGGCTGGTCAACGCTAACAGGCATTTTGCCACTTGCCAAAGGAGTTTCTTGGGACGGACACTTATGCGGAGCGATTGCCGGCATTTTGGTTGCTTGGCTGCAAACGGGCCTCGCAAACAGGTCTGAAGCGGTCATTTCGCGAGAAACGCCCTTGTGAGAAACGCCCTTGATGTTGGCTGGGAAAAATTCGGCCATCTAATGTGCACGGAACAGCACACCACTTGGTTCACCCCAAGGTACACGAGCAAGGGCCGCCCTCTTGGACAGCCCTTGGTCTTTTTTCGTCTTCGATTTACTGTGTTGGTTCTATTTAGCTTCGACGACGAAGACCAAACAAACCCAAGCTAGGCATTACTAACAGGCTGGCTGCTGTTGGCTGCCATCGACGCAATCATTGCCTACTGGGCAGTCAGCAGGTCGATGAAGGGGCTGATATCCGCAAAGTCGACCACCCCATCCTCATTGATGTCCGCTTCTTCAAGAAAGGCACCATTTTGCAGTAGTGCAATAAAAGGAGCAATGTCAGCGAAGTTGACAACTTCGTTCTGGTCTACATCACCCAGCAGAAACGACGAAGCTGGAATAACATTGGCGACGATCTCGATGTTGTCGAGTTCCATTTCGCCGTTTCCATCGCTGTCGAAGTCGCTAAAGATAATCTCGATCTGGGCAGCGTCGTTCAACGCCGCATTGAGCGGAATGTAACCACCGGTGTCACCAGCTTGGTTCTCAGGATTGGTTGAATCAAAATCTTCAAAAGTTAGATCGAAATTGTTCAGCGCTCTAAACCAAGTTCCCCCGGGGCCAGTGGTACGATAGAAAACATCCACTTCGTCAGGGAGAAAACTCAGCGGCTCTTCAGGCAACCCAGTGACAGGATCGGTGGGCGGATCCGGGTCAAATGGTGTACCTTCAATGTCGAAACGAAATTGAAAATCTTGAAATCCAGTGCCGTCAAGCGTTATGTAGACCAAAGCGTCGTTGCCAAAGTCTTCTCCCGACATAGGACCGAGCCCGTCATTAAAATCAACCACGAAAAGGGTTTGCCCCGCGATACTGAAATCGCCGCCGGGGCCCGCGAGGTCGTCCCATTTAACCGTACGTGTTGGGCCAAAGGTCATGCCGCTGACTGGAGAGGTGTAGGACCTGAATCCACTGCCACCGTTGTCATCGAGATCAGCTGCGTCCCCCAAAAAGGTCTGCAAATTCGCATTGCCATTTATGGTGTTGTCGACATCGGCAAGATGATCCTGCATGTTGGGACCGTCGGCTCCATCGGCAAAATCAAAATTGTTTTGAAACCCCCAGAACGCAACAACATCAGTTTGAGCGTTGACATCGTTGAGGGTCAAGCTGCACGTAGTCAACAGAAAAGCCAAAAAGAAAAACCTAATTGTGTGCGTCATAATGTGTCCTAAACTATTTGATTGAGGATTCGTAGTCTGATGTCAGAAAAACAAGCATCCCAATTGTTCAATTTTTCTATTACTGGGCAGTCAACAGGTCGATGAAGGGGCTGATATCTGAGAAATCCACCACACCGTCTCCGTTGATATCTGCTTCGTCAAGGAAGCTACCGTTTTGCAACAGCGAGATAAACGGCGCGATATCCGCGAAATCAACGGTACCGTCTTGGTCTACATCACCTAGAAGAAACGGCGTCAGTGCTGCCCCCGGGGTGCCACCGATCTCAGGGCTGGACCGCCAGCTAAAGAAAGAGTCCAGCTGATCGACCGAACCAAGCGGATCGATCAGCTCCAAACTCGATCCTCCTCCATCAGCCGCAGGTGCCCACGGCGCGTTGTCGTCATAGGTGAACTCAAGAATTCTTTCGCCGCCAACATCGTTGACTCGAATTGATTCACCTCCGTTACTCAATTGCCCCGTATAGACACCGGCGATGGCAGAATTGCTGACTGAAGGATAAGCAGCGGCAAACCCAAGTGCATCCTGCACGACAACCAAATACTCTCCCGGAGCGAGAGTGGTTCCTGCTGGAAATACAAACGGCGTCGACGGCCCTTCCACGATCGAAACGCCAGCAAGGTCAAGTGTCACGGGCGTTGTCGCAACGCTATTGTTATAAAATTCAATGAATTCAGAATTGTTGACACCCGAAGGGTTATAGTTGACCTCGGTGACAATCAAATGAGCTTGATTGTCGCTGATGCCAACGTTCGGTGTCGTTAGCGCATCGACCACGGTTGCGTCGCTGGCGATTAACACGACCGTCTCACCAGTACTGGCCAATTGCCCGCTGTAGTTACCTTGAATGAATAGCTGTTGACCAACCGACGGCCCTGTGGATCGAGCCTTAAATGCCTTGACGTCTCTCACAACATACAGCTCACCCCCGGAAGGAATCACCGTCCCTGCTGTGAACGTATGAGAAATCCCTCCGGTCAGTTGCCATCCGGAAATATCAACCGCCTCCGAAGTCGGATTGTTCAGTCGAAGATACTCTTCAGACTGCAAACCTGATATCGGATCAGCGTCAAAATCAACGTCATCAAAAACAATACCGGGATTGCCGACTTGAGCATCGGGCACTGAATTGAGCCCCAAGAGGTAATCGCGTCTTTGCGGAATGAATTGATTCACCAATTGATCGACGGCTTGGGCCGGCGTGAACGGATAAGCCGCGGCGAAATTAGACTGCACACCCCACTCAGCGAGGTCCGCAACTGCTTCATCCTGATTGAGCGCTTCGAGCGCTCTTGCACGCTGGCCAATCCAAGAAGTTTCTCCAGAAGTTCCTGATGCTCCATAGAATTGATCAACGAGAGTTCTTAGACGCCGGTAGTACATTTCCCGCAAGTCTGCATTGTTAAATACGCGCTGATAGATATCGGTAAATCCCCCTTGCGCACTGCGGTTGGTGTAAAGGTTGTTATCAAAATAAGGTGGATTAACACTGGCAGTCCAATGGTGCCCGAAGGACAAATCTTGATCCCAAGGAATCGTCAACCACTGTCCAGTTCCGTCGACATCGTGGTACCAGTATTGGTTCTTGTGGCCAAAGTCATGATTGGAAATCAGATTCTGAACGGCGATGTAATTGATAAGTGTCGCAACATCCAGTTGGTCATAAATCAAATTGACTTCAGCCGAACTCGTGTTTGCCGCGGCAATCTGATTGATGATTGCCTGAAGATCAGATCTGTCTTCGTATTCGCGGCTCTCTTTGTCGACTTCGACCGTCGCGCTATTGAGCCGGTTGTTAATCTTGTATAGTGCGCCCTGCGGGTCGAGCCCCTCGCGCTCTAAAAACTCTTCGTCGCCCTCTTCGACCAAATCCCACAATCCGTAGAACTCGCCGTTCTGGTAAACCGTGACAGAAAATCCAAAATGCGATGCGGGATGGTTGGATGCCTCAAACACGCTGTAGGCCAAAGGATGCCTAATCTTCGTCTGATCAGCATAGTTGGTTAGCAAGTTAAAATCGCTGACTCGCCCAACGCCGTCTTGGACTCGAAACTTCTCCCCTGAGTTTGCGTCAAAATCAAAGGACTTTTTTGCGAATTCGGGCAACCGCGTAGACTGCCCATGTGCATTAGTCTCGATGTTGTCATAGAACTCGCCATTAAAGAACAATGAACCCCGCGCCCCCGCATCGGTGAAAGTCCCCGCTTGATTCTGAACGAACCAATACAAAACCGGTAAATCAGAGTTGACCGACGCATCGGTAACCACCGTCCCAAAGTACTCGGCGGAATCAAGCGGATCGGCAAATCGAGGTGCGCGAGTCCGATTTCCATCGCTATCTTCAGCCGTTACATACCACCGCAATAACTCACCAGCATCGCCAACATCAGGCACGGTTGCCGAATAAACCCCGTCGCCTGCGACGGCGTCTCCGAGAAGGCCAATGTCATTGGCCGACAAGGTAACTTCCGGCCCGAAACCTTGACGATAATGAAACTCAACACCAAAAGAATTCACTGGCAACGATCGTGGAGCAACCGCCGCTGAAATCACCAATGACTGCCCCGGATTGACTGCCACACCATTAGCGGTGACGCCGTCTACAATGGGACCAAGGGTCGTCAACGAGCTGTTACCCGCAAGAGGTGTTGGAAAAGCCAAGTGTCCCGAGGCGGAAACAATGGACGAAGATGATAGAGTTGGAGCCAAAAGGAAATCGCTGCTGCCTGAAGCGTTGAGCGCGTGAATGGCCAGTACATTCGTACCGTCTTGTAATAACCCAACCGGACCGCTCAAGTCAAACGACTCGAAGGCCAACGCATTTTGATCTTGGTTCTGTCCGGAGGCAGCTGCATTCCAGTCTAAGCCATTGCCAGCGTTCCTTGAGAAAATAAAGAACCCATTTAGAAAGACCGCGAACCCGTCATCGTATTTCAAATCAAGCGTTAAATCATTGACCGCCGACGCGTCCGCAATCTCAAATTCAGTCCGAAGATAGGCCGTAGTGGTTCCGCTGGGAAGCTGTGGTGAAATGAGAATTTCATCGGCGTAGGAGGTGCTACTATTGGGGTTGTTCTCGTATCCGATCGCTGTGCTACCTGCGGTGAACCCTGCGGCGGCCGCGTCGAAGCCAATTTGCTTCCAAGTGTCTCCAATGTCACTGGTCGGCACGAAATAGTAACTCTCGGTTGATGGACCAATGAGACTGCCGGCAACTGCTCCGAATGAAACATCAGTGACTTGAGCCGGGTAATCCGCTCCTGCGGTGCCAAACTCCGACAACAGATTACCTGTCGGATCGAACAAGCCAATGTAATCACCGCCAGCAGAAAGTTTGAAATCAGTGTGGTGGAAGCCTCCGGGATCTACTTCGTTGTTGCCCGAAGCAAACACCACCATATATTCTTGTGCGCCCAAAATCGCCGGCTGATCGAAACGCCAGCCGAATGGATCAGCCGGATTGTCCGACAGGTGGTATCCGCTTAGATCCACCGCTGAGGTGCCGCTGTTATAAAGTTCGATCCAGTCCGGGGTCGATCCGTATCCGTCTTCAAAAGAAGCCACATTGGATGCAACAAACTCGCTGATCACCACGGCCAGCATAGAGCGAGGCTCCAGCGTGCTGTAAGAGAGCCCGGACGGTTTGCGAGACGCGCGATTTGCCGAATTGGATTTGCTGCCACGGCTAGTCTTCTTCTTGCTGTTTTTGCTATCGAAAGAGCTTCGGAAGGAAGTGCTGCTCAAGGATCAACTCCGATTAAAAGAGGCCTTTTCACAGAAGAAAAAGCAGGTGGCCTGAAACCGATATCATAGCCAGAACCAGGCGTTCAATCAATCCGCAACGGGTTCATAATGTAAGCACATGCACCTTTAAGCCCCCTGAAAACACTGGACACTACCGTCGTTGGGAAGAACTCTGGAAGATTGCCAAGTACATTTACCGCGAACCACCGAGTCCGGTTGTAAGACTTAGGCCGACTGAAAGAGTTGACATTCCAGGCCAGGCGTGGGGCAAGCATCCTGCTTGCCAACATATTATTGAGTGGCACTGGCAAGCTGGAAGCTTACGCCACTGGAGGTGACTCAAATACCAAATTGGAACGGCGCACTAAAGCGTCGCTAAGAATGCCCAAAGGTCAGCAATTTCCAACGGAGTCAAATTGTCCAGCAACCTTGCTGGCATCAAAGAGCGCTTGGACTGTTTTAGTTCGGCGATCTGGTCAGTGTTGATGCGCGCTGTAGAGCCATCAGCCAACAGCAACGTGATCCCATCGGCGGACTGATAAACTTTCAGCCCGGCAACAAATTCGCCGTCTTCGGTTTCGACCAACACTGCGCGATAACGATCGGCCACATCGCGGTCGGGATTTAGAATGGACTGAAACAACGCCCGTTTGCTAAACCGCTTGGTGATGCCTTCCAACGATGGACCTAGCGCGGAGCCCGTCAATTGTCCGCTTCCCGATTGGTGACAGCCTGCGCATTGTACTTTAGTGAAAACACCTTTGCCTCGCGCCACATCGCCGTTGTTCCAATCGAACTTTGCCAGCCACTGATCTACGTCAACGGTACCATCGACCTCAAGTTTGAAAGCTTTGCCAAACCGCTTTTCCAGATACTGCACGGTTTGAGCAAGATCGCCGTCGACAAAATCATCTTCTTCCACAAAAGACGATTTCAGCATCAGCATCAATTGTTTTCGTACTGAGTTCGACGGACCATCACTTCCCAAACGAGTGAGCACCCCAACGGCAACTTGTGTTTCTTCAAAGCTTAGTAACTCTGCCCCTTTATCCATCAAGCGTCTGAGCCCGATGGCCGAGTTCTTTTGCGTCTGCAATCGGTCGGCGCGGAGCCCTCGCACGAAGGTTGCGCGATCGACTGCGGTTGGGCCATCAACCAACACGTCCACGGTGGGAGAGAGCAAGTGAGGCCTCTCATCGACGATAGAGCGAAGGAAGCTCGCTGCCTTAGGGAGTCGTTGAAACAACTTCACATGCCGCGCCGAAACTTGCTCGGAGTTCTTCCGGCACCACGCGAGAATGACATTTGCGAGTTCGGTTTTCACTGAATCGTTGACGTGTTCCGCCGGACCTTTCGTTAATGCTTCGGCGACGTAAAGTGTATGCACCGGGCCCATTAAGGGAGAATCAACTATTGCACGCCCGATTCTTGGATGCTTGGCAAGTGCCGCGACAAGTTCCTTCATACGAGGTTCCCAGTTCCGATCGGTGTTCTTTCCCTGCTGGGCAAGCGTCGGTTTTAGTCCCAACAAAAACTGACTGATCTTCTGGGCTTGTTCGGTTGACGGAGAATTCACAATGAAGCTGTAGCAGTTCAACAAATGGATCCTACGAACCGGATCTTTCTCCGAGTCTAAGATTTTCGAAACTGTGCCGCCCAAATCATCCGACTGAAATCTCTCCATCGCACACAACCTGAGAAGCTCATCGATTTCTCTTTCCCCGACCTCCTGACTAAACAGCGCGTTCAAATACTTCTGCAAAAGTGGGGCCAACTCAGAGTTGGCATTCTGTAACGGTCGCTTGGCCGTATACCCAGCCATCATTCCGTCGCAACCACCACAGCCACCAAGCTCAAGTTGCCTTGCCCGAATATCGTCGATGAAGTTACGCTCTGACTGATCCTTTTTGCATTGGCCCTCATCTTTAGTGCCGGCTAATTCATTGGAATCCAAAACACCATCTTCAGTTACCGGGTCAATCGGCTCGATTCTAAACAAGCCGCCTTCGGTACCGCGGCCGCCAACGGCAACGTACAACAAACCATCGGTTCCGATAACCAAGTCGGTTACCGCAAAGCCAAATTGGCCCTTGGACAGTAGAAAGTCCACTGGAGATTCATCGTCATTGGCCACATCAATCGCTGCGATCCTGCCGAAAGTCCAGTCGCCGACGAACAACCAGTGCGCGAACTGCTTGCCCATTTCATTTTGGCCGTTGTAGCAAACACCTGTGGGACTTCCACGTCCAAGCGCTGCGACTTCCGTTGGCATATCTGGGTAATAGGACGGACGCTTCCAACTCTTGTTCACCCAACCGGCGTGATCACCGGCCGCCACGCGAAACACGCGCGTCGGTCGATACCACGGCAGCGAAACATCGCGCTCGCCGTCGCTATCGTAAACATAAACACTTCCATCAGCACCAAAGTCAAAATCGTATGCGTTCCTAAACCCCTCCGCAAAGACTTGGTATTCTTTCAGCTCAAAATCTAGTCGCAACAAACAACCCGCTTCAGGATTGACCACGGGAGAATCTTTATGGGACCAGAACTTTGGATCGAGTTTCGTATCGTTGCCACAGATCAAGTACCACCATTGCTCTGGCCCTTTGCGGATCGCGTGAGCTTGATGCTCTTTGCCAACGTCAATTTTTAACAGCACCTCTGGTTCGGCAAGCTTCGCAAGCGCTTCGTTTGACAAATCGCCCAGCGCTCCCTTGATGCGACATAGTCCTTCACCGCCGACGAAATATAAATCACTGGCCTCACACCACAGGCCCTGCGCACCTCCGGCAGGGGCATGCGGCAGATCGGCCACCTTCTCCAAACCCTTGTCAGAAACCTTCAGTCGCCGAAGATACCCCGGCCCAGAAACGACCAGATCGCCAGAATCGTGGACGGCCATGCAAAAAGCGTTTGGGATCTGCTCATTTCCCGCAAGCTTCAGCAACCGGAAACCGGGCGCAAGTTCGACTCGGTCGGTCATATCTTGTTTTGCAAAGTCTTGTTTTGCAAAGAGTAGCCCCGGCGCCTGCGCGAGGGCGATTTCAGAAACCAGCGAGCAGCCGCCAAAGACAAAACAGCACAACAAAATGCGCCCGACAAACGAACCAACGCAAGTTGCGTTGTTGATCGGACGACATGTTTTCCGAGTAAAATTCATCTCGATTGGTATCCTATTACCCAACGCTGGCGTCGGCCTTCTCACGAGGCTTTGTCGCGATGATCATCACAACCGCAATAAGGCTGATCACGATCGCCGGCACCACCCACAGCAACGGTATGTCAGCCCCTTCCTCGGGGAACCACGCGAGCTGACTTAGTTGCGGTTGGAAGTACCCAAGGAACACTAAACATCCGTTGTGCAACATGTGCAAGATCGCACCCGGCCAAATCGACTTCGATCGATAACAAACAAACCCTAGCAGGATTCCCATCAACGTGGTGGGGATCAGTCGATCCAACGAGATGGCACTGTTAGAGAGAATGTGAAAGAAACCAAACAACGCAGCCGACACAAGTATCGCGCTGACCGCCGACCATTTCCTTAACAGCGTCTGCATGATCATCCCTCGGAAAAACCACTCCTCGCAAATCGCGGGGATAATCGCAAACGCAAACGCAACGAGGACGACCGGTAGCGTGCGAAATTTTTCAACCTGTCCCTTGGTCAGTTCGATCAAAGCATCATGACGCATTGCGGCCGCCTCCGCGCCTTCGAACATCGCCATGATTCCGTACCATTGATCAACAAATGCTGCCAGAACCGGCCACATAAAAAGTCCAAGCAAAACGGCCGGCAACCAAAACCAACCGCTTGGCAAGCCACTAGCAAAACCCGTTCGCAGCGTCACTCGCCGCGCGACGGCAATCAAACACGGCACACAAAAGAATGACAAAAACGTAAACAACATCATTATTATGGCGAACGTCGTGTACTGCGATTCAAGCGATTTGGCCATCCTCCCCAACGCTCCGATGGCAATCAAATTGATTGGCAATAACAAAGCCAGTCCCAACATCGCCGCCCCAAACGTAAAATGACTTTGAGCTTTCTTCGGCCGACTGAACAAATCACTCAACGTCCCCTGACCGGCGTACAACACGTCGTCGCCACCGAATCGATCGGCCGCGAAACGAATTGCCACCACCGCATAAAACGCAGTCGACAGCACCGCCAATAACGCCGGAAACCACTGCACATCATGATTGATTACGTCGCGCCCCAACAACAGCACGTTCACCATCGGCGTCAGGCATAAAACCCCTTCGAGCTTAAGCGCCGGATTCATCGCCAGCAAACCGGGCCCCATCGACAGCAAAATAACTGGGATCAAATACGCTTGTGCTTCTTTGAAAGAACGCGCAAAACTCGTCACAGCCAACATCAACGCCGAAAAGAAAGCGCTGAACAAAACCAACAGACCAAAAATCTTCAGGATAACCAACAAACTAAATCCGTTTGGTCCCAGCAAAATTTTCTCAAACTGAAACGTCCAGACCGTAAGCGCCATTCCCAGCAAGTTCAATAGCGCTGTAAAAATCGCCACCGTCCACACCGCGAAGAACTTCGCCATCAAAATACCGACCTTAGGGACAGGTGCCGCCATTAACGTTTCCAAAGTGCCCCGCTCGCGCTCGCCAGCGGTCAAATCGATCGCAGGATAAACGGCACCGGTAACGGTCATCAACACCAACACCAGTGGAATCAATGAGGCCAGCGAGAACGTACTGGTCGATGGCGGCGCGTTAGGATCCGCAGCCACCACAATCGGCTCAAGCCCCAACGGATCATCCGCCAGCAGTCCTCCCCGACGTAACCGGTCGGCAACCTGAGCACGGTTAAGCTCTCGTAACTTATCTTGAAAATAGTCTGCCGCAGCGCGACCGTTGGCAGTGTTACGTCTCACAATAGTAATGCCAACACTGCGTCCAAGCGATTTTTCGTCCTCACCACTGTCTGGAAAATCGAAGCTAACGCCTAAGTCGACATCGTTCTTCAACACCACTTCAGCCAATGGTAAAGATTCATCCTCGACGCTGGGAAGAAACCACTTATGGGCACTGAATTTGTCAAACTGGGGGCCCTTGTACAATTTTGCCGACTCGACCGCCGAAGAATCGTTGGATTCCAATTCCGCTCCGTCAGCAGTTTTCTTGACCTCTAGCGCATCGATTTGCTGAACCATCGCGCTGACGAAAGACATCGTTTTCTGTTGGTTCGCATTAGACTCCAGCGTGACATTCAACACCGCCGGCTTGCTCGCGCCTAAGGACCCCTCGAGTGTTGACACTAACACCGTCCGAAAGAGCAAACTGAGAATGGGATACACCAGCAGCGGCATCAAGATCAACGTAACGATCGTTCGCCGATCACGCAGTGTTTCGCGCAACTCTTTTTGCGTCAGTCGTTTGAGGCGGGAAAACCAAGAAGCCTGAAAACGCGCATCACGATTGGACATCAGCACGCCACTCCATTGGTATCATCTTTTGATCCCACTTCCGCTTCGCTCGCGCTGTTCGACTGCCGAATCAAATCGACAAACATGCTTACCAAGTCCTTCTCTCCCGTATCAGCCTGTAATTGATCTAACGTGCCGTGGTTGACCATTCTCCCACAATGCAACAAACCGAACTGGCCGCAGATGCGCTGCGCCTGTTCCAACCGGTGAGTACACAGCACGATCGCCTTACCGCGATCTTTCAACAAATCGATATAGTCAAAAATCACTTGACTGCCGACCACATCCAACCCCAGCGTCGGTTCGTCCAAAATCATCACTGGCGGATCGTGCATCAACGCCCGGGCGAGATTCACACGCTGCTTTTCCCCGGTGCTGAGCGTTGAACATCGACTGGAAAGAATGCGTTCAAAATCTAGCAACTTCGACAACGTGTCGATCTGGGCACTGGTCTCGTTAGGATCTAGACCGTAGATGTCTCCGTAGAACTCTAACATCTCTCGAGCGGTCAGCCATTGATAGACACCAGCCGAAGCAGACACAAAGCCTACCTGCCGTTTAACGCCGTTTGAATCTAGGTCGGATCTAAATCCTGCAATCTCCGCATAGCCGTCATCAGAAGGCAGCAATCCCAGAATCATCCGCATCGTGGTCGTTTTCCCCGCACCGTTGGGGCCGAGCAATCCAAAAACGGTCCCCGGCCCGACTTCAAACGAAACGTGATCTACGGCGACGAAGTCTTTTTCACGCACCTTAAAAATTTTCGTCAACTCGTGAACTTTGATCATCGTTCTCTAGAAAAACCAATGGAGACCTGACGCCTCTATGCAGTGGACTTCGCCAGAAGTCCGATTCATTTTTAAGGACAAAAGGAATTCTGGCGAATCCCACTACAAACCATCGATGAATACGGGTTTTGAGATACCCTCAAATCTCTTGCGAGATCAACTAGGCAAAATATTCCACGGCATCCGTCTCATGCGAACAGCTTCAATACGCTGTTTACATCACCGAGGTTTGCTCAATTGTAACTTTATCGTGCCGCATCGATGCCCTATTTGACCGTGGACTGGCCGAAGAAAGCGAAAACAGCCGTGTAACGCCAAAAAACACCGAACGATTTGGCTATCACTTCGGTAGTTCCCGGCAACCGGCGAGTCCTTTATATTCTAACGATACGAAGTCTAAAGATCGTAACTGCCGTCTCGCCCTGTGACCACTGCCCGTGCCGACTGTAACTCCCAATACTGAAAAGTGGCTCGCAAATTTTGGGCTGACTTCCTTTCGACCGGGACAACGGGCCGTCATTGATGCGATCGTTTCTGGCAAAGACACACTCTGCATCATGCCCACCGGCGGCGGCAAAAGTCTTTGCTACCAATTGCCAACCATCGCGCGAGAGGGACTGACAATCGTGATCTCGCCGCTGATCGCGCTGATGAAAGACCAAGTTGACGGTCTTCAGAAGAACGGCATCGCGGCGACCTTCATCAACAGCAGCCTCTCGCCTAACGAGCAGCAAGAACGATTGGCCGCAATGATCAACGGCCAGTACAAATTGATCTACATCGCACCCGAGCGACTGCGCAGCGCGTCCTTCATGCGGGCCATCAACAAGATCCAGATTCAGTTGCTGGCCGTCGACGAGGCTCACTGTATCAGTCAGTGGGGTCACGATTTCCGGCCAGACTATGCTCGCCTTGGAAAATTCCGCGAGCGCATCGGTAATCCTCAAACCGTTGCCCTGACCGCGACGGCCACGAAACTGGTCCAAGACGACATTGCAAAGATTCTTGGCTTTGAGGATGCGGCAACTTTTGTAACGGGTTTCGCGCGGGAGAATTTGTTTCTCCGATTTGAAATACCGGCCAGCAACTCCGAGAAAGACGACCGGCTGGTTGAGTTTCTTGAGACTCACCCCGGCTGCGGCATCGTCTACGCGTCGACGCGGAAAAACTGTGAGCATCTGGTGGAGCTGCTGTCGGAGCAGATAAGTCGCTCGGTCGCCTATTACCACGGAGGCCTACCTCCCGACAGTCGACGCTCGGTTCAAGAAAAATTCATGTCGGGCGAGATCGAAATCATCGTCGCGACCAACGCGTTCGGGATGGGCATCGACAAAGCTGACTTGCGATTTGTGGTCCACTACAACCTTCCTGGCAGCATCGAGGCTTACTATCAAGAGGCGGGCAGGGCAGGGCGTGACGGCCAACCGTCGGAGTGCCTGATGCTGTACTCCTACCAAGACACCTACATCCAGCAGTTCTTCATTGAAAACAGCTACCCGTCGCGCGACACGATCAAAGACGTCTACGAGTATCTGCGGACGATCCCAAAAGACCCGATCGAAATGACGCTTTCGGAGGTCAAAGAAGAATTAGATCTCTCCATCGGTACTTCTGGAATTGCGACCTGTGAAAATCTGCTGGAAAAGGCCGGCGCGATCGAGCGACTGGACTCAAAACAAAACTCAGCCGCCGTCCGAATCGATTCGGAATTGCCAACACTCATCGACATGCTGCCGCGTGACGCCGCCAGTCAACGTACCGTGATGCGTGAACTCGAACGCGTGGTAGGTTCTTGCCGAAATGAAATGGTCATGTTCCAACCAAAGTTTATGGCCGAGCGACTGGAGATGAAGTGGGATTCGGTTGCTCGAGCGATTCGCGAGATAACCAAGCTCGACGCGGTCACCTACGTCCCCCCGTTCCGCGGTCGGGCGATTCATATGAAGTGCCGCGAAAAAGCGTTTGCTCAACTGGACATCGATTTTGCTGAACTAGCCCGGCGACAAAAAGCCGAGATGGAAAAACTGCAAACGGTTATCAAGCTTTCCACCACCAAACGCTGCCGTCAGCTGGAGATTTTGGAGTACTTCGGGGATCCGGATCGTCGGCGATGTGGAAACTGCGACAACTGTGGAGGCTTCAAAAAACTAACCGCAACCGATACGCGTTCGGCTGAGGCAGATGCGTGCCTGTATGCGGCTCAAGTTGCTCTCAGCGGTGCAGCGCGGACGCACGGGCGATTAGGAAAGAATTTAATTGCGTCGATGCTGAAGGGTTCCACGGCCAAGAAAGTCTCGCAGCTTGGTCTCAATCGCCTTAGCACTTATGGATTGTTGTCCACGCTTCGTCAGTCCGATATTGTTTCGCTGCTTGAGTTTCTGATTCAGTGTGGGTTCATCGAACAATTTGAGACGACCAAGTTTCGCCCCACCATTCGCATGGCGGACGCCGCCAAAGACATCCTTGCCGGCGACCGATACATCGACCTTACGCAATCCATGCCTCCGACATTGGTGAAGGAAATAATTCGCAAGCTGAGAAACAAACAACCTTTCCTCACCGAGAAGCCCGAGCCCGCTGATGAAGCCTCAGATACCAGTGCCGCCATTGTTGAATCCGAAGATCCCGTTCAACCGACGACTGACACGATCGAAACGGCAGCTAATGACGATCAACCGACTGCCGACAAAGAAATCGCACCAGACCTTAAGTCACTTGAAGCTGAACCTGCAGATGTACCGGCCACCAATACGACTGAAACAAGCAGTGTTGAACGTCGGGTCGACCTGCCAGAAGCCGAGGACATTCAACCATCGTTTTATTGGACGTGGCGATTGCTAACGCAAGGTTACCGGCCGCATCATATCCAGCAAGTTCGTAACCTCGACCAGTCTACAATTTTCTCGCATGCGCTGCGCGCGGCGGAGAGCAACATGCCGATGCAGGCGCAGTGGTTGTTGGACGAATCTCAGATTGCGGCCCTCGAATCATTCGTCGCCGCCCATCCGAACCAGCGCCCCGCCAGTATGCTTTCGGAACTACCCGGGGGCATCACGGCAGACCAACTGTTGCTGTTTCTCAAGACGCGGAGGTAGTGGGATTCCCCAGAATTCCTTTTGTCGGTGGAATTTTAGCGAATCCCACTACGGCGGGTAAGTTTCGATCTACCGCTGGCCTAAAGATGAACGGGAATGGATCGCACGTTCTCATCCGGTTCAGGTGGCTGCGGAGGTTCAATCAGCGGGATTGGCTTTCCTTCCTGATGCAGGTTTATTACCTGAGCCTTAAACTCTTTCGAAAGCCTCGACAGCACATCACGCTCTGAGAAACCGCTGGAACTAAGTCCCGCGAAGTTTGCGACTCGTCCAGCGACCTTGCCGTCTTCGGTTTTGCGAATATAGATTACGCAACTGAACACGGGCACCTGCGGAACCGTGTCTCCGGTAACAGGAAGTTTCTCATGGGACTTAGGTTTCATACTTAACCAATTTGAAAAAAGTGACGGGATGACTTACGGTTTATTCACAGAAGAACGCAAAGTTCTCAAAGGAGAGTGCGAGCAACACGTTCAAGCGTCAGTCAATTAACATCCCAAAATTACGCCTTGGCTAACGCTGACCAAAAGGTCATGTTTGCTTGTGGAGACAAGAGCCCAATATACTTCGCTTCCTCGCTTACGCATTTTAAAGTTCCACAAATACAAGCCCGAAGCGCGAGCGAGCGGATATTTCGGAGGATTTCCGGATTCCTCTCTTGAGTGTCGGGCCTGTATTGAAACGCTTCGCGATTTCAGATTAACGTTCGTTTTATCAAATAGAATACGAAAATTGCTTTTAAGTGTGCAACTCCAACACTGACGCGTTGGGTAAGGAGACGCTCCAAATCTCGCGCAGTAATTTCGCGCAATCAATGAAAGGCAACAAACTAGGGCTCGATAAAAAAAGCCCGTTTCTGCTGAGGCAACGAATAATCGAAACCGCAAGAAAAGAACATATCCTCCGAAGCTGAAATCGCCATTAGCTCTTTCACCTTCTCTGATCTTGCCCGAGCAACGCACTGTTTGACCAATCCCCCACCAATGCCCCTGCGGCGAAAAGCGGTCACGACTGCCAGACATTGAATCTCGGCAAGCTTTTTCGAGTAAATCTCCAGCGCTGCAAACCCGACTAACTTTCCGTCTGAGCGGCAAAGAAAAGCATGCTTTAGCAACAGTTGCATCTCAATCGACGTACGCTGCAACAACTCCTTCCGATCCATAAAAGGCTGAAGGAAATCTTGCACCTCTTCCAAATCTTCTTGGCAGGCGTCAACAAACTCAAACGGCAAATCTTTGTCCATAAATCAAACTCGGCAATAATTTCTATTCTGCGCGCGGGCGAGCAACACTTGGCCCAATCAACAGCACCAATGGGCAATCATTTTGGCATAAACTTCAGTTCCGCGATGCAACTGCTCAAGGCCAATCCACTCATTTTTCGTATGAGCTTGTTTTATGCTGCCGGGACCGCAAACAATTTTATCATTTAGTTCGGTCAGCACACCGCCATCGGTACCGTAGGCCGCCGTTTTGGCTTCCTTTCGATGAACCAACTTAAGGGCCTCAGTCACAAACTCCGATTCCGGATCGGTCCACAATGCAGCACCGTAATCGTTCAACGACAACTCCAAACCAAACTGCTTGGCCAACTCGCGCACACGCAGCACGATGGGCTGATGATCGACGTCAGGCATCGGCCGAAAATTTACCGTACAAACAGCTCGGGAGGACGTGACATTATGCGCCGATCCATCGCCTTTCAATGATATGTTTAGACTCAACGTGGGCGGTTCGAAAGCGTTGTTGTGAAATTCGGCATCCGATTCCGTTTGCTCGTAGATCTCTTTCATCGCCGCAAGAAACGGAATCAGCTTCAAATTCGCATTCACACCATCACGCGAACTCGAATGAGCCGCCTTGCCTCGGGCCGTCGCGGTAAACTCAAAACATCCTTTGTGCGCATGGTATATATCCAACATCGTCGGTTCACCGATAATTACCCTTGGTTGTTGCTCAACCATCTCGCGATAGTATTTACTGTCCGCAACCACCGCTTTGGCTCCGTCGAAGCCAACTTCTTCATCGGCAGTACACACGAAATAGAGCGGGTGTTTCAGGTCGTCCCATGCAATTTCTTGAGACGCTTCCAACATGCAAGCGATAGATCCTTTCATGTCGCAACTTCCGCGCCCGTACAAACGCTCCCGCGCAATGCGAGGTTCGAAGGGACCAAACTTCTTTGTGAACCAACGCTTTGCGGGGACAACATCACTGTGGCAAAAATAAGCTAGACCGCCATCGCCGCCGCCTTTCTTGGCCACTAGGTTGACTTTGCGCACTCCCTTATGGTCCAAGTAGCCCGTTTTCTCGACAACGAAACCGTGCTTGGTCAGCTTCATCTCAAGGTACTTGGCAATATTGCGGTTAGACCGGTGGCTGGTCGAATCAAATTCGATCAAGCGTTTGGCATACCTTAGTGCTTTCATCGTACCGCCTTCATCATCTCGTCCCTTTTCCGGATCCTCTCTATCGGCATCTTCAGCGAAACACTTCTTGAAGTATCCAACCAACGGTGACAAGTAAAGCACCTGCCAAGTTCAGCCGATTGGGACTATCATGCAACGGGGACTATCATGCAACCGATCCGATGGTTCCAACGGACTGCTCCACAGTTTAGCACAAGTCGCTCTGGCGAAATTATGGCAACCGAAAAAATTCACTTCGTCACCGGCCGGTTGGCGGAACCGGCGCTGCGAAACATTCTCGCGCAGATTGCCCCGAACACCGATCCTGACAGGGTGTTTGCGTATTCGATCGACGTCCTTCCGATTACCGTCGCGGCGTTGATGACTCCCAAGTGGATCGCCAAACATATCTCCATCCCGCCGGGAACTGACCGCATTATCTTACCGGGCTACTGTGAAGGCGATTTAGCGCCTCTCAAAGAGGTCACCGAACTACCGATTGCGATCGGCCCCAAGGACCTCCGCCGACTGGGAAATTTTTTGGGCCACAACTCGATCAAGGATTCCTTTGGTGATTGGGATATCAACATCATCGCCGAAATCAACCACGCACCTCGACTGCCGCTAAAAACAATCATTGAGATGGCCGACGCCATGCGGTATGACGGTGCGACATTGATCGATGTTGGATGTTTGCCGGGTGCGACTTGGGCCGGCGTGGGTGAGTGTGTTCGGCTACTGAAATCTGCAGGGCATCGCGTCTCCATCGACAGCCTCAATCCCGACGAGATCTCAGCCGCCGCCGAAGCAGGCGCTGAACTGGTGCTGTCGGTCAATTCTTCTAACCTACAGCAGGCTTGTGATTGGGGTATCGAGGTCGTGGCGATTCCAGACGACATTCGCGACATCAGCTCCCTCGAACCTACAATGGAGTTTCTATCCAAACACAACGTGCCCTTTCGCATCGACCCCATTCTCGAACCGATCGGGCTGGGGTTTACCGCCAGCATCAAACGCTATATCGACGCACGCACTCGCTGGCCGGATGTCGAAATCATGATGGGGGTCGGCAACTTGAGCGAACTGACTGATGTTGATTCGGCCGGAGTGAACATGTTGTTGATTTCGATCTGCCAAGAGTTAGGGATCCGTTCTGTCCTCACGACGCAAGTGATTAATTGGGCAAGGTCAAGCGTCAAAGAGATCGACATCGCCCGCCGTATTGCTTGGTATAGCGTTAACGAAAACGTTCCCCCAAAACGCATCTCGGAGGAACTTGTATCGCTACGTGATCCGCACTTGGTTCAGTACGACCGCGAGCAAATCGAAACGTTGGCTGGCAACATCAAAGACAACAATTACCGGATCCTTGCAGAACTCAATCAAATTCACTTACTCGGCAGCGGCATTCATTTCAGCGGCGATGATCCGTTCGACTTGTTCGACCAACTGGCCGACACTAACCCCAAAAACCTCGATCCATCGCACGCGTTTTATCTTGGCTACGAAATGTGCAAGGCTATGTTGGCTTTGCAATTGGGCAAGCAATATACCCAAGACGAAGCGCTCAAGTGGGGTCATCTGACGGTCGAGGAGAAAGATCGTCATCGCTTGAAGAAACGCAAGTATTGAAGTTGAACGTTTAGAGATGTAAGGGTGGCGTGTAGAAACATAAGCAAGCTGAACTTCAAGAAATGGAAAACTTTACGGCACAGAACAGGGTATATCTCCATGCAGGGAAAACGTCAACCGAAACTGCTGCTAACAACTATTCAGCGAGCAACTAATGTTCCCACCTTCGGCGAGCAATACAAATAGTGATTGGAAATGGTCTCTGAAGGACCTGATGCTGGCGACCTTTCTCGTTGCGGTATTCGTGGCCATCGCCAGCTATCTGGGGTTCAGTCACCCATTGCTTTGGGTATGCACGATCGCATCAGCGATAATCGCGATCGTCTGCGCGACTTCAATCCCCTTTCAGCGGCATGTTGCTCCGAAGGTAGTGACGATCCTAATCATGCTCTTTCTCTGCAATCCCATCTTCATGTTTTTCTCACTTGTGATGGCGATCAATAGTCTTTCACATCTGGCGTTCAACTCCGTTGCCAGACGTTTTCAGACTCCATTGTCTGTGCGAAAAGTTTTAACCGTCTCGTTCACGCTAACCCTTGTCTCGTTTTCAATTGGCGCTTTGGTCAGCCTACCGGGTTACTTCGAAGTGGAAGCTGCCAAAGAGCGTTACCGACCGATCAATCTTCACAAGAGACTTGCGTACGAAACTCAAGAACCGATACAAAAGACGAAGCTTAGCATTGACGCTCCTTCGAACATGGAGAGCTACTTCATCGAAGCCTCACAACGTTCAAATTTTTTCAGGGGACGCGCGTGGGAACTCAAGTCACTCCACAATGGGAGTTTAGATTCGTTTGTCCGGTCTTCGGGATTTGGTGTTGGCCGCTTTCTCGAACCAAATCCAAACAGGATTAATACCCCCGAGCCTCAAGACTTGCCGTTTACGGTTTTGCCTGAACTCATGTACCAAGGCATTTTGAATAGTAGTTTCCGTGGCCTTCGATACGGCCTTCCCCATGTCGATACACATGAAAAGCTTCACGCCAGCAGCCTTTTGGCTTTTGTCAGTCCTGAAAGCACAGGATTTTTGTTTGAGCCCAAGGTTGCGGCCGGCTTCCAATCCCACGCCATGCGGTTACCACCACAAAACTTCGCCAAGGCGTTTTTGGAAGAGCAACAGCTGACGTTGAAGTCACTCCAATTGGTCAGTTTACATCGCTTTGGTGCTCCGCGCGCTTACGTACTGGATCACCTACCGAGAATGGATCAATTGACTGGCGAGAATGTGCCGACCAGGAAACTTTCCCACTTCGAAAGAAGCGCAATTGTAACGCTGCGACAAAATCCAAATGCGGATATCGTTACCGCGATCACAGACGAAGGTGCAGCCATGGTGGGCTCAGTTCGCGCTTATGAATCGTGTCTAGAATGCCACTCTGGAGAAAGAGGACGTTTACTAGGCGCATTCACCTATACGTTTGAAGAAAACGCCGATCAAAAACATACACCAATCCCGAACTAGGATGGCCGCCAGTCACTCGGCTTGCACCAGAGCAGATTACTCACCGATACAATAGAGGTACTTGTTCGAACGAATGAACATCTGGTTGTCAGAAAACGCGGGAGTCGAATTGAACTCGGTCCCGTCATCGTCAAGTTTGTTAACGGCCACCAGTTCAAACTCACGTTTGGCGGCAATGACCAGAACGTTCCCATTTTTAAGAACCTGATAAATGTTCCCGCCCGAAACCACAGGTGACGAGTAGTCACTGCTAGGGCCTCGCCGACCACCGCCTTGACCGACTGCCTCACTTGGCAATCGTTCCTTGTAAATCTCCTCGCCGGTCGCGGCGTCGCCACACGTGACTACACCTCGAGAAATTCCGAACATCAATCCGTCGTAAACAACCGGTGTCATAATGCGTGCAACGGCTTTGCCTTGCCATACGGTATGTGTTTCGGTCACGTCAGCGCCTTTGGCACCTCCGAGCTTTAACGCTACGCCTGTTCCCGAACGTCCGCCCATACAGATCACCTTGTCACCGTCGAGCACGGGGCTAGAGGAAACCGAACTATCAGCAACTCCGTTGGTGCTGTACCAATCCAATTTGCCGGTGGCAGGATCCATCGCCCAAACTTCTTTGGGGACCGAGATCACCACGCTCTGTTCGTCGCCGGTTCCCACTGCTAACGGCGTACCCCATACATTGGTGATGCCTTCATTTCGCCACAGTTCCTTGCCTGTGTTCTTGTCCAATCCGATCACAGAACTTGATTCGTCCGTCGCATTGACCACCAAAGTATCGCCGGCCAGTACGGGGCTGGCTCCTGACCCCCATTTTCGGTCGCCACTGCCTGTGCCAACGTTCGATTTCCATAACTCATTACCGTCTAAGTCCAACGCAATCACGCCGGATTTGCCAAAGAACACATAGACATTAGTTCCGTCGGAGACCGGAGTGCTGCTGGCATAGCCGTGTTCGGGAACGCCCATGCCTCGAAATGCGTCTTCGGGGAGATGCGGATCATAGTCCTTTTGCCAAAGCTTACTGCCATCGGATTTCGAGTAACAAATCACGTGCCGCTTCAGTTGATCCATCTCACCGATTTCATCCCGGTCTTGCCCGTAGCCTGTGTAGCAAGTCAAAATCACTTTGTCGCCAACAATGATCGGCGAAGACGCGCCGGCCCCCGGGATAGCTTCTTTCCACTTAACATTCTGCGTCGCCGAAAATTTAGTGGGGGTGCTAGTTCCTTCAGGTGCCACGCCGGTTCCATTTGTTCCGCGGAAACGCAGCCAGTCTTCGGCCACGACATTCTCGGTAGCGAAGACGGATACAAATCCGAAGAGCCCCAGAAAGGCGACACAAATCAGATTATCAAAGCGAGTTTTTGAGACGGGGATTGTCATTTCAGGGTCCTTCAGGAGAGTGTCGGTGGGTCTGAATTCCGCTGACACGCAATCCGATCTACCCACTTTACGTTGGCATTGAATGGTCAATTCTATTGTAGGCGGGTCGAGCAATCGTTGCGCCCACCCGCCAATTACTTTTTGTCATCCTAGAGTCTATTCGGCTGCTCCCGGGCGTTTAGGCGCTTTGGCATCACCGCCACCGCCTCGCCAGCGTCGAGACATGGCCTCCAATTCTTCGGTGGTCACGAAGCCATCACTGTCACCGTCGAGATTGTCGAAAAAACTCTGCATGCGTTCTGGTGCTTCGGCCTTGCTGATTTTCCCATCGCCGTCGGCATCATTTTCCAGCATGCGTTCGACAAACGAGCCTCCGTCACGGTTCCCGCCACCGCGCCCTTCTCCGCCACGGCCACCACGGCTTTCTCCGCCACGTCCGCCTCGACCTTCCCCGCCACCTCGGCGGCCTTGTCCTCGCATAGATTCCCAATCGGGCATCATTTCTTCAGACGAGAGGCTGCCGCTGTTGTCGGCATCTAGTGATCGCAACGCAGCGACTGCATTGTCGATTTCCGCAGACGAAAGTTCTCCATCGCTGTCAGCATCGAGGGCCTTAAGAACCGGCATCATCGACATCATGCGCGATGCACCTCCTCCTCCGGGACCACCTCGGCCTCCTTCAAAACCGCCACGACCTCCTCCGGGGCCACCTCTTCCACCTCCCGGAGGTCCGTCGCCCGGCGGTCCACCGCCACGTTGAGCTGTAACCGTTGAAGCAAATATGCTCGATGCGAGCAACAATAGCGAAAACACCAATAACTTTTTCATGTTCTTTGTCCTGTAAGGTAAGAGCGCGTGTCCATGAGGTTTCTCACGATCAATTTTTAAGTCAAGGACATGCAAAAACTAAGTTGGTCCAGCTCGGTCCCCTCAAACGTCAATTTCCCAGCTTTTTTCAGGTATGCAAGGAAAATTGTGTCTCGCTTTCTTTTTTTCTCTAAACGTTCAAGTCTTACCATGTTGCGATTCTCTCACGACTGTTTCATAGGCTGGAAAAACCCGATAATATTGAGGTTTTCTCATATGTCCTAACATTGGCAAATTGCTTTAGGCGCAAAAGCGTCGATCGCATTCTAATGGTTCGTTCAGATTTGGAATTAGGATTTAGATGAAAGCGAAAGGGCGCGAGCCCTTCGGTCCCCACCGTTAATCAATTGGTATTTATACCGGACGGCTCAGGCAGTAACGCTTTCGAATGAACTTCCTAGTCTGAAGCCCCAGATCCCCCAGCCCCAAGACCCAGTTTTTGTATACGCCGCACTTCATGCATTCCTCCAGCCACATCCGTCTTTCTAACGTGCGGACGAACAACCTCAAGAATGTCTGTCTTGAAATTGAAAAAAATCAGTGGGTTTCAATCTGTGGACTAAGCGGTAGCGGAAAGTCATCGCTCGCCTTCGACACTCTCTACGCCGAAGGGCAAAGAAGATACGTCGAGTGCCTGTCTCCCAAGACACGCCAGTTCATCCAGCAGATGGACCCGCCAGACGCCGACGCGATTGAAGGCTTGCCTCCGGCGATCGCTATCCAGCCCGCGCAAGTGAGCCAGCTGAAAAGTTCGGTTGCCTCGGCCGCTGAACTGACGCCACTATTGAGCCTGTTATTCGCCAAAGTCGCCACCGCCGTTTGCCCGTCCTGCAAGAAGCCTGCCAAACGCCAGTCACGAGACTCTATCGTCTGGGCAATCCAAAACCTGCCTGAGGGCACGCGAGCCCAAATCAGTTATCGACTCCCAAGCGACGAGGACCTCGCCACGCTGTTACAACAGTCAGTTCAGTCAGGCTTTATCCGAGTCGTCATAGGACCACCAGACAATCGACGTACCGTGGAAATCTCAAATCTTAAGAACGAATCTCATCCTGAAGATTTTGCCAACCATCCTATCCTCGTAGTCGTCGATCGAGTCGTAGCGGGCACCACCAGCAGCACGCGTATGGGTGAGTCGATCGAAACGGCGCTCTACTTCGGTCAAGCATCGGTCACGGTTCTCTCGAAGACATCGGACGAAAACTTTGGAATCAACTGCAACATTGACGGCTCAATTTGGAAAAGCCAAACCTTTCGCCAATCGCTGGCTTGCTCTACCTGTGATCACCAGTTCCCCGATCCGCGCCCCGGAATTTTTCGCCACGGCAGTCCAGATTCGAATTCGTTTTTCCTTGGCGAACTGACCAGTAACCAATGGCACGGCCTAAAGACTCACGAGGCTCTCCAGCGGTTTGCCGAACTTAAGCTGACCGAAATGCAAATGGTCACGACGCAAACGCTGCGGCGGCGTATTGAGGACCGTTTGAGTTTTCTGAATCAAGTCGGACTGGGTTATCTTGCGCTTGATCGCCACGTCGACACGCTCAGCAGCGGCGAACGTCAACGCATTCGCCTTACCGCAGTGCTCTCCTCGACGCTGGTCAATATGCTGTACGTGCTGGATGAACCGGCACTTGGCCTGCACCAAGATGAAATCGAAAAACTGACTCTCTGCCTCGAACGATTGCACAATCGCGGCAATACTCTGGTCGTGGTCGATCACAATCCTCGACTGATCCAAGCCGCACATCGCGTGATCGAGATTGGCCCCGGTGCAGGTGCCGACGGAGGACAGGTCGTCTTTGACGGCACGCCCGAACAACTGCAACAGCCCAAGGCCAGCCTTACCGGTGAGTACTTGGCTGGGAGATCAGGCGTCGCGTGTCGAAGTGACCAACGCCGCAAGCCCAAATCGATGCTCCGCCTGACCGGTGCTTGTGGTAACAACCTGAAAAACATCGACGTCGAATTCCCCTTGGGTTGTTTAGCGATGGTCACAGGTGTTAGCGGCAGTGGAAAAAGCTCCCTGCTGCTGGACACGCTCGTCGGCGCGGTTGCCAAACGCAAGGGAACTGAAATTGCCGGTACGCTGCCGCATAACGACGTGTTTGGCGATAGTCCAATCAACGAGGTAGTCGTTGTGGACCAAAGCCCGATCGGCAGGACGGGACGATCCAACCCGGTTACCTATGTCAAAGCGTTTGATGACATTCGTAAAGCGTTTGCTGAAACGGTTGACGCATCGACGCACAACATGACGGCATCTCATTTCAGCTTCAACGTCAACGGCGGCCGCTGTCAAAAGTGCAATGGCGAAGGCGTTCAAAGAATCGACATGCAGTTTCTCGCCGACATTCACATCAAATGTGATCAATGCGCCGGCACCCGCTATCGCAAGGAAGTCCTAGACGTTCGTTACCGCGATAAAACGATTGCTCAAGTTTTAGAGATGACGGTGCGTGAAGCTTTCCTGTTTTTTCGCGGCCAGCCCAAAGTTCAGACAAAACTCAAAGCTCTAATCGATGTCGGTTTAGAATACATTCGGCTTGGCCAACCCGCCACGACATTGTCCTCAGGAGAAGCCCAACGCCTGAAGCTGGCTCTTTATTTGAATGCGTCAAGCAAAAAACGCGTGCTGTTTGTGATGGACGAACCGACCACAGGTCTGCACATGAAAGACATCAACCGGTTGATCGACTGCTTCGACACGTTGATCACCGCTGGCCACTGTCTGATCGCGATCGAGCACAACCTTCAGTTGATCAAAAATGCGGACTACGTGATCGATCTTGGCCCGGGAGGCGGCGAGGCAGGAGGACAGGTCGTTGCCGCAGGAACTCCTGAGACAATCGCAAATTGCAAGGCATCAGTAACCGGGCAGTATTTGAAAAAATTGCTGGTATGATTGAGGGATGCCTGACGAAAACGCTCAACAAGATCCTCAGCAAAACCGCTACTCACGCCAGGCGCGATTTCCACATATTGGCGAACAGGGCCAGCAGAAAATTGGTGCCTCAACAGTGCTGCTGATTGGCTGTGGCGCTCTCGGCTCTGTTATCGCCGATTCTTTAGTCAGGGCCGGTGTGGGGACTTTGCGTTTGGTCGATCGAGACTTTTTGGAACTGAGCAACCTTCAGCGGCAAACACTATTTGACGAAGACGATGTCGCCGGCGGGCTGCCTAAATCGATCGCGGCAGCCAATCGACTGGCGAAGATCAATTCCAATGTAAAAATTGAACCGTTGGTGATGGACGTCGATTCAGGCAACATTGCTTCGTTGGTTGAGGGCGTCGATTTGATTCTCGATGGCAGCGACAATTTTGAGGTCCGTTTCTTGATCAATGACGCCTCAGTCAAATGGAACATCCCTTGGATTTATGGCGGGTGTCTTGGCGCTGATGGACAAGCCATGGTCGTCTTGCCCGGAGAAACGGCATGTTTGAATTGCCTGATGATCGACGGTCCGCCTGTACCGGGGACGACGCCGACCTGCGATTCATTTGGGATTTTAGCACCGATCATTAACGTGATTGGATCTTTCCAAGTGATGGAAGCGCTTAAAATTCTATCTGGAAACGGAGAGGCAATTAACCGGACGCTGAACGTGTTCGAGATGTGGACCAACGACTTCCGACAACTGGACATTAGCGCTCTTCGAACCAGCGTAGACTGTCCAACCTGCTCACAGCAGCAATTTAAATGGCTCAGCGGTGACTGCGAAAGTCAATCGGCGGTGCTTTGCGGGCGCAACGCGGTGCAGATCAGCCCTCAAAAGTCCGCAGCAGCCGCAGTGTCACTAGACGATCTGGCAAAACGACTCCAAAGGGCAGGGCGTGTGGAGGTCAACAAATTCCTGCTGAGGTTCTTTGTTGACGAATTTACTCTCACAGTATTTCCCGACGGCCGCGCAATCATCTCGGGGACTGACGAACTAGCTACAGCAAAAAAGATCTATGCCCAGTACATTGGGTCATAGATCTTTGTGTGACTTTCAGTGAAAGAAGCTGAGCAATCCACCCTACTCCTACTAGAGTGAGCAGACCGACCGGTTCGTTAGGTTACTCCTCATCAGTCTTTTCGTAATCTTTAAGATCCAACTGAAAGTTGCTTAATCCACCTGCGGGTACATCGACTGTAACATTGAAATTTGCAAGCACGGGACGACCTTTCAGCTTCTTTTTCATGTCTGCAATTTGCTTCTGTATATTCTTCAATCCTTCACCGTCGCCTGCATCCTTAGCATCGTTAATGGCCATACGCAAGTCAGCCATCGCTGTTTCGCTGATATCCGAATATTCAAAAGTTAGCTGGTGCGAGCCGATAAACGCTCCAGTGTCCTTGTAACGTGTCATGAGTGTAAAGTGGCCATTGTCATCCGTCTGACCACTGGAATAGGGGCCGACGGCGTAGTTTTCCCCAATCGGTTTGGGAGAAAAAACCATACGAAGTTTTGCAACGGGCTCCCCGCCATAAGTCACCGTGCCAGATACTGGAGCTAGATCTCCTCCACCACATCCTGTGATGGCAATTAGAACTGTTGCGGAAAGAGCTGCTGCAATCAAACTGAAATTTCGCATTACCTATTCATTTCTCTTGAAATTAATTCAGATGAAAAAATGGTTCGGCCAAACAATCAGCCGAACCATTATTGAACTTTAGTTGAGTCAGCCATTCAAGCCGACTACCGCGCTTTTGAGCTTGGCCAAAATACTAAAAGCCAGAAACCACATTTCCGTCTG
This sequence comes from uncultured Pirellulaceae bacterium, assembly GCA_938036435.1. Lineage (GTDB taxonomy): Bacteria > Planctomycetota > Planctomycetia > Pirellulales > Pirellulaceae > Mariniblastus. The sequence goes on from CALHPU010000020.1 coordinate 73,912, forward strand.
ACATACGAACCAAATCTGCAAGAACGCCAATGTTCAGGTCTTGGCTAACAAAACGAGTTGAGCCATCACCCACGGAGAAGTTGGATCCGCCCGCGTGGAAGCTTGAACCTACACCCCGCGGAGTGTCTTCGCCATTAATACTCCAGTTGGCTGCATTCTCACTGAACATGTGTCCAAATACAGCCCAGTCTTTGGAAGGACCAAGGTTACCTAGTTGCGGATTTCGTGGGTAATGCGAATTTTGGTTACCGACTCCAGCCCAAACAGCACCAATGCCTCCCCTAGGTGCGCCATCGCCCGAATCGATATTGGAACGCGATGCACGCTCACCAAGGATAAAAGTATTGGAGGTCCCATCGGAGATCTGACCAATTTCTGTTCTGGAATTCTTGGCAAACACACCCCAAATTATTGAAGAGCTAGGGTTATTAAATTCTCTCATATCGCCCCTGATCTCAGGTTGCGTTCCGTTTGTTACCTCTTCTGATCCTCCGTTGCCTGCTCCAGCTAAGGCAATGTAGTTGGATTTTCCGACCGAACCTGCATTTGCAGGGTAGTCCGGTGCCAGCGACGGAGAGTACCATTCGTTGGTATCGGTACCAGAGTCACTTGGGCAGATGAAAGGTGGAAGCACTTCACCAGGGAGAAATACGTCACTGCCTCCACCCGAACTTGCCGCCAACCTAACGGCGGCCCACCACGATGTGTCCCACTTGTTGGTTGCTTGCGAAAACTGGCTCTCGAGATTCCCTTGTTCGATATAAGGCAAGAGAAAGACTCCCCAAGCGACTCTCTCGCCGCCCTGAAGAATCGGCGCCCCACGCTGTGGATCGCTAGAAGTTTCATTCCAGTTACAGCCTGGCGGAAAGCGCATGAAAGCGCTTTCGAAGTTATGACAGGCCAGACCAAGCTGCCGCATGTTGTTCAGGCATTGAGTACGACGAGCCGCTTCGCGCACCTGTTGTACCGCTGGCAGTAGCATTCCAATCAGAATGCCAATGATCGCAATCACAACCAGCAGCTCCACCAGCGTGAAACCTTTTTTACGTAGTTGCATTATAAATCCTTTATAAGTGGGTAAATAATAAGATAACGTGACGCTCTCGACGCGCTAAGGCGACCCTCTAATAAATATGAACGAGGCACCCTTATTCTATCGACAACGGTTCCAAGAGCAAGCACAAGACTGGGAATAACTATTAAATTAATCAGAATCTGAGCGGTTTAACATGTGAAAATACTTGTAAGATTGCGGTGATACCGGATTTCGCGGGGAATCCTCTGAATTTGCCCAAAAAGACACTAGCTAACGCGAAAACTGTGTTTGGGAATCGAATTCCCGTTCTAAATTGGCTACCAATGACCATCTACGGCGGAGCGATTTGCTCGATTCACTGCCCCCCTTGAATGTGGTAAAAGTTGGTGATGCTCCTGATGCTCCAATTCGCTTAAATCGCCGAATGTTCGTCTTGCTTTGACGTCGTCAGCGGCACAAAGCGGCAATAGCGTTGAATATCTTCGCTTTCACATCTCCTATATTCATAAAAATTTCCCAAAAACCGCCGTTATTCTCTGGCATTGTTCTTAAATTTAGTCACAATTGTGAAAGTTTCTCTAATAATAATGAATCACCAGCATCTTTGACATCTTAAGGGTTGCTGAGAGTACAACTTCCACCCCACCTTTCAAAGAAAGACACCTATGAGAATCAAGTTTTGGCAATCAATGTCTGCCGCTTTGGCGATGGCGTTGATTGCGGGCCCCGCTTTCGGACAGGTAACGATCGTCAACGATAATTTTGACGACGGCAGCGTAGCCGCAACCGGCCCACTGCAAGCAGATTTTTACGGCTCCTCAACGAGTGGCGCCATCGAAGACAACGTGGACGATGGTGTTGGCACAGGTATCATCGGTTTAGTCTCTGGTACATCAGGCCGACAGATCCACGCCATTTTCCCAACGCAAACTTTGGCTACTGCTAACGATATGATTACGTCGAGCGTAACCTTTACGACTCCGGGCTTCGTCGCCAGTAACGCGACGCAAGCTGATTTTGATGCAGCCAATGCTGCCCAAGGTGGCGGTGCTTCTATCGGTACAATTCCGGCAACTAGTGATGATCTTAAAATTGGCCTGTTCGATCACGGTGGAAACACCAATCTGTTTCAGAACACCAGCTACAGCACGGACAACCCCAACCCCGACTTCAACATTGCCGGTTATCATGTCGAAATTGATGTGGACCCCAGTTCGGTTACGAATCAGGACATTGATATTCGTAACTCCGAGACGTCGAACACCAGCGGTCGTCTGTTGAGCACAAACACTGGCACTCCATCACTTGGTAGCAGCGGCGATCTTGGCTACGTTTTTCAACCTAATAACACGTACCGTTTGGAGCAGAAACTCACCCTCAATGCTTCCGGTGAACTTGTCATCGATGTTACTTTTGAAGACGTAACTGGTGGTTCGATCATTGGAACTCACCAAGAGACCGATACGACTCCGAACACGCTCAGCTTCGGCTTCCTAGGTCTTGGTGCTTCATCCGAAGCCTTCGGCGTCAGCAACGACGCTGGTGTAGCTGACAATGGAATTGACCTGAACAATTTCACACTGATTGCTGATATCGCTCCTATTGTGGTTCCAGAGCCAAGCTCGTTGGCGTTTTTGGGTTTGGTGGGATGTGCTGGTTTCATCCGTCGCCGTCGATAATCTGATACCTTTATCGATTTTCGATTTTAGCAAAAGAGAACTGCAAAACTGATTCTCAATCGCCTGCCGCAGATTTGTCTGAGGCAGGCTTTTTTTGTAGGTTCTTCCCAGAACTTAGTGGCACGAAGTTCTTGTTGAATTAGCCATTTCAAATGGATGTAGTGGGATTCGCCAGAATTCCTTTAAGAAGAGCCGGTTGGAATTCTGGCGAATCCCACTACGATTTCCATGGCAGCCATTAAAATCAAGGAAGAGCCCCCGAAGGGAGGGTGACATTCTAGATCTTGTTTGCAAAAAAAAATCGCTGAGCTGAAAATCCGAAGTGAGTGCCATTGGGCGCGAGCAGTCCCGTCAATCGGAACCGGAAGGCTCGCGCCTTTCCGCTACCAATTTCTCAAGTTTAAGCAACTGATTTACCCTAGAGCCTTATCCAGCCCTATTCCAATAATCCTACCGCTGCTGCATTAGATCTAACTTGATCGGCGTTCTTCACTCCGGGAATCACGCAAGTGACTGCCGGGTGATTCAGACACCAAGAAATTGCCCACTGGGCCATATCGACTCCGTCAGGAACCTCTTCTTTTTGAATCACTGCTACTTCGGCCAGCCACAGGTCACGTTGTTCATCTTCATGCCACTTGCCGCGCATTTCGTTGCCCGCAAATTTATGTCCGGGCTCGTACTTGCCACTCAGATAGCCACTGGCCAGCGGAACGCGAGCCAGCACGCCAAGGTTCTGTTGTTTACAAATTTCAAACGCGCCCTCCTCAGGTTCGCGCCGCAAACGGTTGTACACGATCTGGATCGCATCAATCGATTGAGCGCTGCTTTGTCGGATCTGGTCGGTCGAATCTCCTTTGCCTCGCACTGAATTTCCCAAGAAACGAACCTTGCCTTGGTCCTTGGCCTTCAATAACACCGCTTGAACATCGTCGGCGAAAATCTCATCGTCGCCCCATGAGTGGTACTGATATAGATCGATCACGTCAGTCTTGAGCGCCCTCAAGGAATCCTCTAATTGCTTGACAACATCGACGGCAGAACGAGGTTCGGACCTCTCAAAATTTCCATTGAAATGATGCCCAAATTTGGTCGCCAAAAACCAATCGTCCCGATCCTCTGCAATCGCCGTACCGATGAGCGATTCGCTTAGGTGATCGCCGTAGCATTCGGCCGTGTCGATCAGGTTGATCCCGCATTCTTTGGCGGTACGAAAAATACTATCTACAGTTTTCTGGCGAAAATCGATTCCCCACTCTCCACCAAACTGCCACGTTCCAACGCCGACGACGCTGACTTCTGCTCCCGTTTTACCTAGTGTGCGATAGATCATCTGCAAGCGGGTCCTTTGTTGGTCTCTTTATGGAAACGAAAAATTGGCTACGATGTGAGGTTTGACTTCCTGTTTTGGAATCTCCACATGGAACCTCCCTCGAAAAAACTTGATCGTGATGCACTTATTCGTCTGGTCAATCAGATCATGTCGTCCAGTGGTTGTATGATGGACGTTGACGGAATGATTGCAACCTTCGAGCAAAACGTGCCCTACCAAGGTGCCGGTGAACTTATCTTCCACCCTCCGTCCGGAAAAGCAATGACTGCCGAACAAATTGTCGATCTAGCGCTCAATGGCTAACCCTAAAAAAACTCAAAGACCCATCGGGGATTGGCGCTTTTCACTATTCAACCTCTTTTGGATCTCGTCCTCGATCCTGCTGGTACTCGGTACTTGGCGGTTGTGGGTAGGGACGGACAAGTTTCCACAAATCCCTTTGTTGAGCATCTTTATCGAGACTCCCGTATGGATCGACCATGTGGCGTTAGCCATTTGCGGCGCAGCTAGCCTGCTGATGATTGGTTCGCTGTTTGGTGGTAGAACATCCAATACCCAAACACTCATTACCCCCAAACTGCGGCTTGCCTGTCTTATTTGGGCTGCCGCGGTAGCGATACTTTTTGCGACTAACCAGCACCGATTGCAGCCATGGGCATGGCAGGCTTTTGTTTTTGCTATGCTTATCGTACTAAGCGCAACCAAACCGTTCTTCCTCACCGCCAGTCGCATCGTAATCGTATCGATTTATTTGTGGTCTGCGATCAGTAAATTCGATTACCAATTTCTCCATGGGCTGGGCCGTCAATTCGCAGCGGCGATAACCGAACTGACTGGTTCTCCAATTCAGCCCAATGAAATTTCTCCTTGGATCGTTGGATTGTTACCGGCAGGAGAGTTGCTGGTAGGCATCCTACTGATATTCCCGGTAACTGCGAGGATTGGCGTCGTCGCTGCATTCGGCTTTCACTTGAGTCTGATCATGATCCTCGGGCCTTGGGCGATGGATCACCATGTGGGCGTCGTCATCTGGAATTTCTTCTTCGCGTTATTCACAGCAGTATTATTCTGGCCTGAAAGAGAGCAAGCAGACTCAGCAACCGAAAAAACGTTCGGCGAGTCAAAGCTGGTCCATAATGGTGCTGCGATCGTGCTGACCGCATTGGTTACTGCGATGCCGATCTATTCGCATTGGGACCACTGGTTAGCATGGGGATTATACTCACCCAACAACCGACGTTGCACCATTAAGGTAGTCGCCACTGCCGAGCAAGAATTCGATGAATCGCTCAAACCATTTCTACGCTCTGTCAAAGACGAGTGGATCGGCGGGCTAGAATTCCTCGAAGTCGATCTTGGCGCAATGTCGCTGGAGTTACTCAATGCACCGATCTACCCGGAGGCGCGCATGCAATGGGGAGTCTGCGACTGGATAAATTCACGCTATTTGCGGGGGCTCGCGATGGTCACCATCCAAAGCAAATCGGACCGATGGACTGGCAAACGCAAATCGACGCCCATTGAGCCGACCGAACCGAAAGAGCAGGGGACAGCGTTTTTCTTCAATCACCTCCCGCGCACCGCTGGCAATCAACGGTCCCGCTAGTTCGGTGAAATGGCTTAACGATCGGAGCCTTTGAATCGAGCGTCTTTTTTCGGCAAAACAATCTTCCAGTAGTCGTCTCGCATCGGTTGAACTTGAATTGAATCGTAAACCCAAACTTTTCGAGCAGTATTCTCCGGAGGTGTAGAGCACTGTTTCATCGTCGCTAATTCCGGATGAAGAACAGCCTCCACAAGTGCCAGATCCCACATCACCCACGTCTTAAAATCGGCAAACCGCGCTTTCCACTTTGCCGTCAAGTGCGCCCCCAGCTCACCCATCTCCTCATGTCGATCAAAGGTTTCATCACGGGCGAACGTCAACGGTCGAGCAACGTTGGCCGGCATAACATGCAAATTCAGCGCCCTACAATTGAGCAAGTAGTCGGCGGCATTCAGGTCTCGCCTTACGTTGAAAGAAGACTTGTTCCAAATCTGTTTCGCATGGTCGTAGCGAAAGCCAAGTAAGTACGCATCGATATTGCTGGCAATCGACGGTTTAAGCTTAATCGCTGACGCGAGGTTAGTTGATGCCCCAAGGCAAACGACAATCAGTTTACTCTCCGGGCTGGTTGCCTTGGCGGCGTTAATAATAAACTGAGCTGCCGGTGAATCCTTTGCCTCTTCGCCGCCCCACGGCTTCCCCATTGGTTCCTTCGATCCAATAGGTGTGGGTAATTCCGTCATGTCCAACAACCTGACTAGAGCTTCATTTTCACGCTGGCTGCCGACGACGGAATCTTCTTCAGCAAGGTAGTGAATCCACTGGGTTGAAGTCAGCGCAAGGACCTCGTATTTATCTTGCTTTAGCATCCGCGTGATTGCGTACAAGTCATCGATTTCGTTGGCCGTGTCTGCATCTAGAATCAGATGCGGACGGTTTTGAGCTACCACCGTCTTGCTGACAGATAAAACAATCAACAACAGAACGATTGACCACAGCGTCCAAGACAACGGTTTCTTATTGGTGTTGCAGATAGTCCAGACCGGTTTAGGCGTCACATTTAACTCCGATAAAATTAGATTAGCTGAGATAAGACCACTTTCTTTACTTCCATCGCCCACCGTACTTCGTTCACGACCGCCCGCGCTCCAAAATTATGCGACGTCTGCCGGCAATCGCTTTTCCATTGGACGTCCAAATACTACGGGGAAATCACGCCCACCCACTGAGATCCACAGAGGCCCCATCTTTTTTGCGACTCTCGTCAAAAATGACTCGTTTCAATTGAGAACAGTGACAGCGCGCTCAAAATCACGGCGAGCTTTCAAAGGTCTACATCTGCGGCTGACAGAGCAATTATGTCGCGATTCACGAAACGCTAGCTTCCCCTCTCTCGTAGCCGGGCAAGTCGCAAAACCGGAAAACTTCGCCCTTAATTATTTACCTCTTCGTGTTAAGCGACACAGTCTTACAGACGGTTCTCAACTTAACAGAGTCTCTGAATATATTCCTCATCACGACTCAATTTGAGAACGAGACGTTTCGATATGTGAGATGACTGCGCGGCCTGACAGAAATCGTCACCCAGACAAACTAATTCTCATTCTATTCTGCTAAACCGCAATAGACGCAGTCCTAACTCCTTGACAAAAGTTAACTGGCCGCCCGCCGGACGACTGTCATTCCCCATCATAAATTCTCTGACAAAAGTTAACTGGCCGCCCGCCAGATAGCTGTCATTTCCCTACTCAAAGCCCCCATTTTGCGACGGAAAAGCTATGCAAAATCATCCCAACGGCCCTTCCAAAATTCAATCGATCTTTGAAGCGTTAGAAGAGCGAGTACTGTTTGATGGCGTTCCGGACGCTACGTTCGTTCTGCCTCAGACTGATTCTGTGGAGCCTGCCCCTGCTCAAGTGCAAGATCTTCAGCAGTCCGGTATCGATGCTCCGCGCGAGTTGATCTTGGTCGATGCGGGAGTTGAGAACAGCGACCAACTTCTGTCTGAAATTCTTGAGGCTAAACCCAACAGCCTCCTTGAGGTAAGAATGATTGATGCCGGCAGCAACGGCGTCAACCAAATATCAGCCATCTTGAGTGAATCCGAGGGCAAGTACGACGCGATCCATATTATCTCTCATGGTGACGAAGGTGAAGTCAATCTGGGAAACACGACCTTGTCAGCTGGAAACTTGAATCGTTACACCGACCAACTGACCGCTTGGGCCGACGCATTGACCGAAGATGCCGACATTTTATTCTACGGCTGCGAACTGGCGGGTAATTCCGAAGGCGAACAGTTCATCGAATCGATCAGCGCAATCACCGGCGCTGACGTGGCAGCGTCGGATGACCTAACCGGTGCGGCTGAGCTGGGCGGTGACTGGAATCTGGAGTTCCATGTCGGTGCCGTCGCGACCCAATCGCTCACCGCCGAAAATTGGCAGGGCATCCTGATGGATACCGACGGCGATGGCATCGATGACTTTGATGATATCGACGACGACAATGACGGGATTCTGGACGACAAAGAAGGCCAATCGTTTATCAGCGTGACATTGGATCAGGTTTCGCCACTTCCGCCGTCGGCCTTCGTCGCTGGTGGTGGCGTGATTCCCGATGGCGTCGATGGCGTACGG
>CALHPU010000021.1 GCA_938036435.1 uncultured Pirellulaceae bacterium
CAACGCCGTGAACGACTTTATGCTGCAGTTTTGAGCAGGCGTTGGAGCAGTTGCTTTTCTTTGGCTCCAATACTTTTTATTATCGGGAGTCCCGTTTTGGGGCGTTCTCCTTTGGGACGGTAGCGTGCTCTTTTACTGGCCCGCCTTTGATAACAATCGCCTGTCGCCTCAGCGAGCATTGTAAACAGGTTATGCTTTGGGATGTCACGATGATTGTGGTTCTTCAGCGCCGTGTGGAACGCTTTTAGCAATCTAGCGGTGCTAAGTTTGGGGATGGTTTGCTCGGGTGCTTGCTCAGTGGAGGTTCGTTGTTGGTGCGTCCATAGTTTCATTGCAGTGAAAGCCAGTAGCGACCATTGGGCTTCAATAACGACACGCTGGGCATTGTGACAGTGAAACGTTTTGCATTGAAATGTTTGCTTGAAATTCCGGAACTCAACTTCAACGCCCCACCGCATTTTGTAAAACTTTTTGATCATCGTTTTCGAGAGAAATTCCTCCGACAGCTCATTGGTGAGCATCGCCATTTTGGTTTTCCCAATCTTGATATAGACCAAACGGACCACTAACGGTGCCGAAGTACCGGCGCGTCTGGGGTGATAGTAGTACAAGCCTTTTCGTTTGTTCTTTACTTTAAGATGGACGTTAGCGCCGACACGGATGAGAAACGTTAACTTGGTCGCTTGCATCGCTGACCAGAGCTCGTAGCCGACAAACCCGGCATCTGCAATTAACAGTGTGTTTTCCTTGGCTTTGAGCGTTTTGACTACTTTCCTTGCTTCCTCACGCTCGGTCGTTTCGGCTCCGCCGATCGTCCAGCAAAATGGCAGTTGAAGTCCGACGCTCCAAAACAGTGTTACCAAGACGTTGGGGACAGGCTGAGTAACTTGAGAGGGGGTTTTCTCAGAGGCTAGGTGTTTCTTCTTACCAGATTTCTTGCTGCGATACTTGGCATTCTTTCCGTTGCCGTATTGCTTACTAACAAAACGCGATTCGTTGGAGAGTGTGCGAGCAGCTGCGGGCTTGGAACCATCAACTGCAACTGGAAAATACCCCGCAAATCGGCTCGCGGGGTCGGCAAGGACAGTCGCGCGTAAGCGATCTATCAGAACCGACATCATCGGAGACGAGTACTTCAGCAACGCCTTCATCAAGCCCTGATAAGTTGTCACGGCGCACGTGCCGAAAAGCTGCTTGCAATTGGTTGAGCTGTCATCAAAGCTCGCCGTTACCTCTTTCTTCTGAGACATTCGCCAAAGAAGCGCTTGAGCAGCAAGCAACGCCGGGTTCCAACTGACGTTGCCATGCAGAGCAATATCGGAGAAGCTTACATCAGACAGGTACGATTTAATACAATGACGAAGTTGATCTGCGTTTGTCGATACCGACGACCCAGTGCCTGTGAGTCCATTCATGGCCAGATTCCTTTCTGATCGATTGCAGTCGAAAAGTTAAAAGCGGAATCTGGTCATTTTTTATGAACACGTAAATACTGATTGCTCACAAAAACACAACGTTTTATCGTTCACGGCGTTGGCTTCAGGCCGGCCAAATAAAACGATCGGGGCCTTGCACCTAAATGAAAACGTGTAACTTCAAAATCTAAATCGCCTGTTTGCTGTGAAGAAACATTGTTGCCAACCCCAACAACAAAATCACCCACTCGCCTGCGGCCAATTGCCAAGTCATCGGTTCGATATCGCGGAAGCAAAAAAGGCTGACCGTTCGAAACAACACCAGTGCCGCATGAATCAGTACGCAAATCAGAACTCCCTCACCTGCCATCGATGTTCGCCAAGCAAAAACAATCAGGACTAATGCCAGCCCGAATTCCAGCCCTCCGTAGACGGTCATGTACTCCGATTTCCCAGAGCCACCGTTGAGTGTGAAGCCAATTTTTTGGGATGTTTGTTCTGGCGCGAAAGTACACCACATCGCCAATCCAAAATAGAGCAGCCCAACAATTGTCAGATAAGTTTTAGCGATCATGATTTTGTTTTTCTTGCAAGAAGGAATTAACGTCATACAATAACTGAATTGCAAGAAGACGTTTCAAAAATCAAGTTCATTGATTGTCCGATAGTGGGATTCGCCAGAATTCCTTTTGTCTTTGAGATGATTCGGACTTCTGGCGAAATCCACTACGGGTTTTAAAATGCTCTCTAGGTCCATTATCAGACGTTTCCAACTTCTCTCTGCAGGATTGCTGTCATGACAACACCCATTCTTACAGATCCACACGCTACTCTGAAGCAACATTTTGGTTTTGACGAATTTCGCACAGGCCAGAAAGATGTCATCGATCGACTGTTAAAGGGCGATTCTGTATTGGCCGTATTTCCCACTGGCGGCGGAAAGTCGCTTTGCTACCAACTTCCAGCGCTGATGTTTGAGGGACTCACGGTAGTTGTCTCTCCACTGATCGCGTTAATGAAAGACCAAATCGACCAACTTCAGTCCAAAGGCATCGCTGCGGTGCGGCTGGACTCCAGTCTGCCATGGGACGAATACCGCGCCGCGATGGATCAAATCCGTAGCGGTGCAGCCAAGATGTTGTACGTGGCACCGGAGCGATTTTTCAACGAACGATTTCGCAGTTCACTCGACGGGGTGAAAATTTCGCTGTTCGCCATCGACGAAGCGCATTGCATCAGCCAGTGGGGACACAACTTCCGTCCCGACTATCTCAAACTTGCGGCTCTATCTCAGAAGCTGAACGTCCGACGGGTCCTTGCGCTTACCGCAACGGCCACCCCCGCGGTGCAAGAAGATGTATGTGCGGCATTTGACATCACCAAAGATAACGCGATTTGCACGGAGTTCTTCCGACCGAACCTACACTTGCGTTCGCGCATCGTCCAGCCGCAACAGCGTATGGAAATCTTGATCGACCGTTTAACCAATAACCCACCGGGAGCCACGATCGTTTATGTTTCGCTGCAAAAGACGACCGTAGAAATTGCCGCCGCCTGTCAACAGGCGGGATTAGAGGCCAAGGCCTACCATGCGGGGCTGGAGAGTGAAGATCGGGCGCAGATTCAAGAATGGTTTATGAAAGGGGAAAACAAAATCGTCGTGGCCACGATCGCTTTCGGAATGGGCATCGACAAATCAGACATTCGCTACGTTTATCATTTCAATCCACCAAAGTCACTTGAGAATTATGCCCAAGAGATTGGACGGGCCGGGCGCGACGGGTTGGTCTCCCATTGTGAATTACTGTTGGTGCCTGAAGATCGGATCACGCTAGAAAATTTCATCTATGGTGATACGCCGTCGGAAAATTCGATTCGAGAGTTTGTCAAACAGATTGAACAACACGACGACGAATTCTTCATCGGCCAAATCAAACTTGGCAACCTCTGCAATATTAAATCACTGGTCGTAAAAACGTTACTAACCAACATGGAGTTACTGGGTTATCTAGAATCAACCTCGCCGCGTTACGATTCTTATACTTTCAAGCCGAATGTGTCCTCGTCTGAGATCCTTGGAAATTTCAGCGGTGAAAAACAAGAGTTCGCCAAACGGTTACTCGCATGCAGCAAGAAGAAAAAGGTCTGGTTTCATTTAGATATTCTCGACGCGATGGAAAAATTAGATTGCCAGCGGGTGCGCATCGTGAGGGCCTTAGATTATTTCGCGGAAAAGGGTTGGATTGAGCTGCGAACCTCAGGTTTGGTGCACGGCTACCGTAAACTGAAGCCGATCATTTCAGTTGACGAACTGGCTCAACACTTTTACTCATCAGCAATAGAGCGCGAGAAAAACGAGGTGCGGCGAACAGGTCAGGTCGTCGATTTGGCCCGGGCCACTGAGTGCCAAGCAGGATTGTTGTCGCAACACTTTGGGCAACCGTTAGAGCATCCGTGCGGTGAGTGCTCTTTTTGTCAGAGCGAAGGGCCATTTGAATTGCCGTCGATCGATATCCCACAGTTGCCACCCGACACGATCGAGATGATCACAACACTGGTCGCCGAACATCCGGCGGCGTTGGATTGCAGTCGCTCCGCAGCAAGGTTCTTATGCGGCTTGACGTCGCCAGCATTGACACGCGCTAAACTCTCTCGCCATGAGGCCTTCGGCAAACACGATTCGATTCCGTTCGGCAACGTGATGGAGCAGATCGAGAACAGCATTTCGTTTGCCAATGTTGAACCAAATTTTTAGTGCCTTTTGCCCATTTGGCAATGGGGATCGCATATAGTGGCGCGAGCTTTCTACGCTTCGAGCTTGAGGATCTTTGGCGATTCTATGGAAGCAAGCAAGATGCTTGCCCCTCGTTCAACATAATCTAGCGAGAGCCAAAAAACGCATCGGCGTCCGCGTCGGCGACGAAGTCTGCATCATCGGGCTCGGGCCCCGGAGCGTCTTCTTGCAAGTACTCAAACTGTTGATCGGAACGCTTGTCTTGTAGCTCTCCAAACAGATCGCTGGCTTGGCTATTTGGCTGATCGTTGAACTGGTTATCAGGCTGATCGTTGAACTGATCGTTGGAAAAAACGAAATCGTCGCCAGCGGCCGATTGATGACATTGGATACAGTTGGCTGCCTTACCCATCACCATGCGCTTTGGAGAAGCCGTCAAGCTAACATTGTGAATTGCACTCTGTTTCTCGTATCCATTTGCGGTAGGAAGAACAACCGAACCGTCGGGCCTGTACTCGATCCAGTACCAGTCGTTTGCGGTCGGATTGAAACCGGATGTGCGATACATCACAGAAATCGTCTTTAACGATTGATCTTTGCGATAGTTTTCTAGTATCACCACGCTGCCGACGGCTAGATCGTCAATGTTGCCAGCCGCAGTCCGATTGACGTAAACCTTAAGATACTCCCCGTGTGGATTATTGCCTTTGTAGAAATCTGCTGACTCGCTGAATCCCGGGGACCAATTCTTGTAATTGTTCCCGACTAGGTACTTCCAAAACTGGTCCTCGAAAGAAACATCGGTGCTTGAGCGCGATGTTTGAGCAGTTGTCGTAGATGCAATTAACACGAGGGCAACCCAAAGAACGGGTGCCAAAATGGTGACGACGCGACGCCATTTTCTATTACGGAGCATGCTGAATCCTTTCAAGAATGCCCTTTATGGCGGCATCGTTGCAAAATCATGAAGTGGTAGGAGTCACTTGTCTCAAAACTTAAGATCCAAAGTGAGCCGACAATTTTATGCATTCTTGGCTGTCTGGACAGACGAGATACGTAAAATGGGCTGTTCTTGAGGAGGTTTGCAAAGATAAGCTAGCCCAATTAAAACCTGGCGAAAGTTGGCTTTTGGTGGGATCAACCATCACTTCTCGCGGCAATTCCCGTCAAAGGCTCGGGAAATGTGGGGTTGTCGCTTAAGAGATCTTCACTCTCAGTCGAGGTCGGCCATCAACCGCTGGAGCAATCGACGCGCCGATTCAAACAAGGGGGTCTGATCTTTGAGGCTGCGCTGCTGAGATGAATCTCCAATCACAATCATCCAGCGCTTGGCATCCGCCTGATCACAAAGTGGCAACGTCAGAATTTCTTGATCAAGTGTCAGACGCGTAATAGTAGACTTGCCATACCCAGAGCGTTGCCGGTTTCGATCGGCTTGATCAATCAACCAAGTTACCGTTGCGATCGATAACTCTGCCTCTTCGCGGCCTAGCACAAAACTAGACTCCGCCAGCTCACCGTCGCGATCGGCAATCAGAATCTGCCTTGTGCTGGCACTCCGATTGAGAAGATTTAAGACGTTCATCAAGGAAGAACTGTCTTCGGCGGGTTTTAAATCTATCAGATCAATCGCCTCTTCGAGAAAAAACCGCTTTTCGGTTTCCGCATGCAGCTGTCGGGCAAGCGTTTGCGAAACTGTTTTTGCCGATCGTTCAACTGATTGCTCATCCTGAACAACTATTGGCACGAAATCTTGGCTCGTGCTATCAGCATTAAAAATTTGAAGCATGGTTTGAGGGGAGCAAGCAAGTTGGAGAAACTGGCGTTTCGAATCAGGGCAAAGATGGACCGAAAACGACATTCCGACCGCTGGAAAGCTAGGTTTCGTTTGGCTGGCTGTCAAAAGACTAGCGCGACAAAAAACGGGGTTTCTGATTCTTGACTTGTCTCTAGCCCGCTTTTCTAGTGAGTTCAACTGTCTTTGGGTCACTAACGGGGTGCTATACCACACAAAAAGAACCCAAGAATTGATTTGCTGCCACTGTTTTACTTATACCGGTGATTTCGATTGACAACATTTCTTCAACGTTGCTACAATTCCCGCACATCGCTCGCTGCGGCGGGCACCAAAATTTATCCGGCGTTATTCTTGATCCGGTTGGGGAACCTTTATTTTGTCCCGACCGGGTCTTTTTTTATGCGCCGGTTGTTGCACTACCAACGTAGAAAAACGAAACGCCCAACGTAGAAAAACGAAACGCTTTACCGAACACCAACAAGAGTCATCGATGCCAGACTACTCAAGCTATGGACTCAACCAACCTTTCAGCCGCTTTCTAACCATGCTTATGCTAGGGACGTGCTTCACGATGGCGACTTCTGTAGCGGCGCGAGGTCAGGAAGAAACGGCTGAAGCAAAGCACACCGACGCTGGCCACACCAACGCGCTGGCGGGCGAAAGCAGTCCCTATCTGTTGGCACACGCGCACAATCCAGTCGACTGGTACCCTTGGAGCGACGCGTCTCTGGCAAAGGCCAAGGCAGAGGGTAAACCCATTTTCCTATCGGTGGGTTATTCCAGTTGCCACTGGTGCCATGTGATGGAAAACGAATCATTTCTGGATGAAGAGATTGCCAAATTCCTCAATGAGAACTTCATCTGCATCAAAGTCGACCGGGAAGAGCGCCCGGACGTAGACGAGATCTACATGGAAAGTCTTCAAGTACTCAACCGAATGATGCGTAACGGCAAGGGTGGTGGATGGCCTCTGTCCATGTTCCTCACCCCCGACACCAAACCTTTTTTTGGCGGCACATATTTTCCGGCCCGCGATGGCGATCGCCGCGGGTCTCCGGGCTTCCTTGGCTTAATCAAAAAACTGGACGAAGCGTGGAAGAACCAAAAGGAAGCTATCGAGAAAAACGCTGATGCCATCACCGAAGTCACGCGCGCTCAACTTGAGGGCAAATCTGACAATCTGCCAACAGCCATTCAATCGCGCTGGGCAAAAGAAACACTCGACGCGCTTGCGCAGACCTACGATCATGAGTTTGGTGGTTTTGGCTACTCACCGGCCGCCCCAAACAGGCCTAAGTTCCCCGAGGGATCAAACTTCCTGTTCCTGCTGCACATGGCGAAACAGCCGGAACTCGAAATAAGTGATCAGGCCAAAAAAATGCTGGTCGAATCTCTCCAACGCATTCACACCGGGGGAATCTACGACCATCTAGGCGGCGGTTTCCATCGCTACAGTGTCGATCGATTCTGGAAGATTCCCCATTTCGAAAAAATGCTCTACGACAATGCTCAACTGGTATCCATCTACGCCCAAGCGTGGGAACTGACTCAAGACCCCACGTTTAAACTGGCTGTCGATGGCACGCTGAAATTTGTCAAACGTGAAATGACCACCGAAGCGGGCGGATTTTACAGCGCTCTGGACGCCGACTCTCAAGGGGAAGAAGGCAAGTTCTATCGTTGGGAGAAAAAGGAAATCGAAGAAGCCCTTTCCGACGATCAGTTCGCACTGTTTGCCAAAGTTTATTCGATCGACCAAGCGCCAAATTTCGAGGGCGAGTATTACGCCCCGCAGCCGTCGTCTCCGATGGGCTCGATTGCCGAGCAGATGAACCTGTCGGTAGATCAGCTGGAAGCAGAACTAGCTCCTATCCGCAAGAAGTTGTTCGACGTCCGTGCTCGGCGCGTCCGTCCATTGATGGATTCTAAAATCCTCACCGAGTGGAACGGAATGATGATTCGCGCGTTTGCCGACGCGGGACGCATTTTCAAAAACGATTCGTACATCCAATCGGCAGTCAAAGCCGCCGATTTTTCGCTGGACAAACTGCGTCGTGACGATGGACGGCTGTGGCGGACCTATACCAACAACGAGGCCAAACTGAACGCTTACCTCACCGATTACGCGCAGCTGATCGACGGCCTAATTGCGCTGCATCGCGCAACTGGCGAGAAGCGTTGGATCCAAACGGCCGAGCAACTTCAACTCAAGCAGAACGAACTGTTTTACGATGAGGCAAATGGTGGGTACTTCTACACCGCCAGTGATCATCAAAACTTGCTGGTCCGTACCAAACGCGCGATCGACAACGCGGTGCCATCGGGAACGAGCGTTTCGGCCGGCAACCTGCTGTATCTTGGGCAGACCTTGGAGAACCCTCAATACGTCGAACTTGCCAAAAAAACCGTTCTCTCGGCTGGCAACCTACTGGATGCGATCCCGCTGGCAGCACCCAGACTGACTGTTGTTGCCGATCGACTAAAAAAAATGGAGTAGCCGAAAATCACGCTAAAATTGATTTTGGCGAAAGACTACTGGAACGACAGTCGAAAAACCGTCTCCGGTGTTTCGCGAAACAGCAGGGCGAAATTTGGCAGTCCTCCAATTAGCGGATCTGATAGAAATAGGTATGTCAGCAAACCGATCTGAAAAAACGTGATCGACGCCAAAACAATCCTCGGGCGATAAACGTTTGCTCGCAACAAATAGCCAATGATGGCCAGTACGCTGATCGTGCCCAGACCTTTGCCGACAAAAAACGCAACTAAAGTGCGCGGGCACATCTGAATAAGTGCCAGACAGATTGGATTTTTCTCGCCCTGTTCGATCAACGGGTTCCACGCAACCAGCAGTGCATCAAGCGTTGATACTGAAGCGATAATCGCAAAACAAACTGCCACAGAAATCGCGGACAGTGTTTTGCCGTTTCGTGTTCCCTCACGTGGCCTATTTGACATCGTAATCTCCTAATCCCAAACGAGTGTTCCAATCTAGGGAGAACTCTGTCGCAGAGCGCGTGCCAAAGAAATGAATTTTTTCCGGACGTCTGCTTACCCCTGAGACCGCTTTGCGGCACTTGCAACGGCCCTATCGAAGCGAGTTGGAACCCTGCTTAGGAAGCGTGCAGAGACTCGTTCGATCAACGGTAAACCCAACACCTTAAAGGTATCACCAGCGGATTGGAAAAGTTCAGCGGATGCTGGCAGGAAGGAATTTCCTGTTTGTAGTGCCCAAAAAACAGACAACACAACAATGAAATAAACGTGGCTGACACTCAAACCGAAAGCCTCGCTGCAATCGATTGCAGCGAGGCTTCCTCAGATTAACTAAAGCTCACTAAAAGTCGGTTCGACTAGTAATACAACACGCACGCATACCAGCAACCGTCGTTTCCTTTAGATACGCCTATTTGGGCGGTTGGACGCGTTCCCCAGTAGCAACAATGTTCAATGGCATCCTGCGGCGACTGGTTTGACCAACCAACGCCTTCGTATTTTGCGCCGCCAAGTCCGCCGCCAAGGTGCCCGCGTAAACCCATCTGGGCTGCCCGAACTGCTTTCGATTGCGCCAGTCCCGGCTGGCAAGATCGACTCGACGAGACCGAAGAACCGTAGGTGGGCGTCGAGTTGTAAACGGTCTGCGCACTGATCACGTTAGGCGATGCGTACGTTACCGGCGGGGCAACCGATGGTGTGTTGCTGACAACCGAAGACGTATAAGTCATTGCCGGTTGTTGGCTGATCCAATCATACTCTTTCGCTTCGGCCTGTAAGGACAGGCTTAACACGCACAACATTGCCACTGGCAGAACTGCCTTGGTGGCGTGAAATTCGAAATTGTTTCGAAACATCAAATTCTCTCAAATAAACCATGGGCAGGAGAATGCCTTGCCCGAACATAAATAACCGCCGTTGACTCCACCCGGGAAGTGGATTTCGGAAGAACTTGGGCGGTTCCTTTTTGTGCTGATACAGTGATTCAGCAGTCAGCATTGTTGGTGCAATTGGCGGCTTCAAGGAGCTTTGATTTCCAGATATCCTGAGAATCGGGCAATTGCTAAACTGGGCGATTTTGGTAACGCAAGCTACTTCACATTCCGCTCAGTGCCGTCGGCTCTATCGCTACCGATCAGCGGCTGTCAGTCGCTGCAGGTCAAGTCGTAGAGAGGGCTCTTTTTTCGATTTTTTCTCGAGAAAACAGGATATTTAAAAGGGTTTGAAAACACACTTGCCGAAACAAAGTGGGTTACTTACACTGTGACCCTGCTAAATGAGATGATTGAACATTTTGTTCTACTTCATGTCTTATTTCGCATCCCCATTCCCCTGTAGCTCAGTTGGTAGAGCGACGGACTGTTAATCCGTTTGTCGCAGGTTCGAGCCCTGCCGGGGGAGCTTCTTTTTTCCAAGGTTTGACGCGAATTTTCGCGTCAGCCGTCTTCTCGAAAACGCTGATGGTACAGAATCGGGTACAGAATTTTCTTTTCTGTACCCAACGCGGTATCATTTAGCTGAGATTTGAACGAACGTCACTTCGTTCAGATCGCAAACCCTTCGGCTTGCCAGTTGTTTTTCTCAAACTGCTGGAGGGTAATTCAATGGCAAGGCAACCTAAACCTTGGTACCGCAAAGATCGTAAAGTCTGGGCCGTCACAATCGACGGCAAGCGTCACAATCTCGGACGCGACAAGAAAAAAGCGTTTGAGCAATTCTATGCTCTGATGCAGAAACCCAAGAAACGCGAACCGGTCGTGGACACGACATTGCCAGCACTCGTCGATGCGTTTCTCGAATGGAACTATCAGAATCGGGCCGAAGCCACCTACGGTTGGTATCGTGAACGATTGCAAAGCTTCGTTTCCTGTCACCCCAAAATGACGATCGAAAAGCTGAAGCCGTTCCATGTCGAAAACTGGGCCGCAGCACCGCATCGCACTGTCAACACACGCCGAAACCTCATGCGAGCGGTAAAACGATGTTTCCGTTGGGCCTGTGCTCAAGGATATCTTGACAGAAACCCGCTTGCCCAAATGGAGATTCCAAACGGCAAGGCACGCGACACCTATGTTTCACCAGAGGAATTCCAAACTCTGTTGGGCTTCGTAACTGATTCGCGGTTCGCGGCGCTTTTGAAGGTAACCTACGAAACAGGTTGTCGCCCCCAAGAGTCTTTGCGTCTCGAAGCAAGACATGTTGATTTG
>CALHPU010000022.1 GCA_938036435.1 uncultured Pirellulaceae bacterium
TCGACTTTCACCTTGCCACCACCCATCAACGGTCGCTCATCCATGCTGTACAGCAGGTTGAGTGCTGGACCTGTTGCCGCAACGCCATCAATCTTGTGACAGCCCGAGCAATTGATTTTGTAAATGCGCTCGCCGTTCTTCCAAGGATAATACTCTTCCTTGATCCATTGAGTGTTTTCTTGGCGGTGTGCTTCGTCGGGGTGAACTTCGGCAACGGTCCGCATTTTCGAGTGCTCACGACCACAGTACTCCGTGCAAGACAATCGGAACTGGCCCTCTTTCGTAGGACGGAAGAAAGCATACGAATAACGGCCGGGGACAATGTCCATCTTCTGGCGAAACGCTGGGATGTACATACTGTGCAACACGTCGGTGGACTGCATCTTAAGGCGGGTCGGCTTGTTGTTCACCAAGTGCAGTTCCGAAGAACTGTCGCCGTTAGGATAGGTGAACACCCAGTTCCAACGGCTCGCGGTAACAATGATCTCCTCAGCCTCCGGTGGCGGGGTCTTCATCTCAAACCAAGTCGATGCACCAACGAAAAACATGTAGACCAGTAAAACACTCGGCCCGACGGACCAAACAATCTCGATCGTGTTGTTGTGAGAAGAACTTGGCTGGGGATCGATCACACCACCTTTACGCCGGTATTTGACGCAAAAGTAAACCATCGCCGCGACGATTCCAATAAAGAATACCAACGACACCCAGAAAATGAACATGAACAGATAGTCGATGTCTGCTGCAAAATCGGATGCTCTTTCTGGAAACCAGTAAGACCAATCGTAGAACTGAGTCCACGAATCAGCACCAACGTGTTCGACTGACGACATAGGAACTTTGGTTCCCGGCAAAGTCGATGCTTCAAGCCGCTTGATAACCTCTTCGGTGGAAGAGCTGTCGAGTTTTCCTAGCAGAACGGGTAAATGCCAATTCATTTATCTAACACACAAAATAATGTTTATTCCCAAAACGAGCCAACGATTTCAACGAAACGTCAGAGACTCGCTTCCGGTTTGGATATTAATGTTTCATTCAAAGTTGATTCACCGGCGACTTGTCTTGCTCCAGCGCCACGCCGGAAAAACCAGTAAGGCACTAACGTGATCAACAAAATCAATATGGTCAAAAACGCTGCGCCACGCATCAACGCCATTGCCTGAAAAGTGTACTTGCCGGTCGTTTCATCAAAGACAAAACAACCTAGGCCGTAACTGGCCAAGTTAAGCGGAGAGCCGATCTTTCCTTCAGCCGCTTCTACCAGTGCAAGTTTCATCGTGTTCGGATCGTAATCTAAACCGTGGATGTATCGCACGATTTTTCCCTTAGGCGACAAAATCAAAAACAACGGCGGGTGCGAATAGCGTTTCTGCGATTCGACGTACTTGTACTTGAAACCGCACTCGTCGGTGACTTTTGTGATGGATGCTTGCTCGCCGACGAGAAAGTGAAAACCCTCACGAGCCGAAGCCAAGTTGTATCGTCTGGTGTATATGTCCAACTGCTGTTGAGACCGTTCGGTGGTTTCTTTGGGATCGATGCTGACCGACACCATTTGGAAATCTGTGCCGATTTTTAAGTCGATCTGACTCAGCGCGTCTACCATGTTTTCCAATTGAACGCTGCACAATTTAGGGCAGTCCGAATAATTGAAAGATAAAATTACCGGCCGAGAGCCGTCGAATAAATCGCCAGTTCGAACAAGGTTGTTCTTGTGATCTCGGAACGCCGTGTTGAAATCGATGACGTTACCGTTCTTCGAATCGTCGACGCCAATATTCACCAGCGCCTTGGGGATCCTCCGAGCACCGTAAGGGTCGTCCTTGGGATCAACCTGAGCGAAGGGGTCTTTTGTTTCTTTGTTTTCCTCGGCCAATGAATCAACACACCATCCACCTACAACAGCCATGAGGCTGAAGAGAATTAAGTTTTGGAATGTTGATTTGGACATCATTGTTTTTTCGTAGTCAATCCTGCTGGCAGTTTGGAGGTCTTCTCTGCTCAAGGCATCCAAGGTCTTGCGACTTCGACTAAATGTTTTTTGGTTAGTGACTTTTTCCGTACTGGTCGACGACTTTTTTCATCGCATCTGTGATTGGCAGCGAACCGTCGCCTCCCGTAAGGATGTTCATCTGCTGCACCACTTGTTCTCGCGCGGGTTGGTTGACGAATTGGCCTTCACGTTTTTTGATCACACTAGCCGACCAAACGTTGTAGACACCGCTGATCGTCAAGATGGTAACGAGCGTTACGACGGCACTGATGAATCCCCACATGATAACAACCGGTGTGTTGATATCATCATAACTTGGGCCTGCCTGTGCCGTTTCGTCGCTGCTGTGAGTGGTTTCCGCCATTGTTTTTACTCGGTTTTGCTTTGTTTTCTTATTTGCCAGACAGTGCCAGCTAATGTGACTGCCCAACTGTTGGTGTGGGGTTTAGTGAACTTCGTGGTTGAGTGCTTCGCCTAATCGGGGATCTTGTAGAGCCACCAGTGGTCTGTCTCGACAGATCACGCAAAAGACCGCAATAAACGCGGCAATCATTCCAACCGTACAAGCCAGATCGGCGATTGGATTAAACGTAGGCCAACCCCGTCCCTCGATTCCGCCACCGACATAATGGTTGTAATGAGGCATCACCAGCCAGAAATGGTCCAGCCAATGCATCACTAACAGATAGATCGAGGCACCAAACATGAAGTTCCTATTGCGACGCACGGTGCGTCCCATCATGGCTAGGAACGGAATAAACAGATGCCCAATCAACAACACATAGGACAACGTCTTCCAGCCCGGGTAGTTAATTCGCCAGTTGTACCAAAAGGTTTCTTCGGGAATGTTCGCGTACCAAATCAACAGGAACTGGCTGAATCCGATATAGCCCCAAAATACGATGAAGCCAAACATCATCTTACCCATGTCGTGGTAATGCTCTGTCGTAATCTCATCGGTTACTCGGCCGGTCCGCTGAAACCACAAAGCAGTCAGCGTGATGGTCGACCAAGCACTTAAAACGGCCCCCGCGAAAAAGTAAACAGGAAACATCGTGCTGAACCAAAACGGCTCCAACGACATTTCTAAATCGAATGAGGAAAACACCAGCGAAGCAGCAAACACAATCATCGCTGGCGCGGCAAACGCCTGCATACGATGGGTCAGTTTTGCTTCGCCCGTTTTGTCTTGTTTGAGCGAGGTGAACAAAAAGAACGCCGCCATGCCGCCCCAGATCAAAAAGTAAACCACCCAGCGAATCGCAAAGAATCCCGGATTCAAAAATCCGTACTTCAGTTGCTCAAACGGTGGCCGCTCATTGACGGGCAATGTGTTTACGAATCCGGCAGCCTGAGCTGAGGCATCGCCATCACCCATCGACCAACCGCCGTCGACCCAAGGGTAAAGGATATCGTTACTGGTCAGCACGGTGATCAGGATTGGCAAAAACAGCAAAGCCATCGGCACAACGCACATCGCATATAGTTCGGCGATTCGCCGCAGGGTTACGCTCCATCCGGCGCGGGTCAGGTGCATGATCGTGACGAAGAATAAACAGCCCAAGCAAATCGAAAGCAAAAAGGCGTAGTTCGTCAAATAGGCGTGCATAAACCGAGCGCCAAGTCCGCCTGAAAACAGAATCGAGACAACGATCCCGACCGCGGCAACGATCGCCGCCACAGGAATCGTGCGAATGTAGCCGTTACCCAGTGATACGACGGGGGAAGTAATTTTTGCAGGTCGTGTTTCGTGCATTTCTAAATCTGTCTGGTTTAGCGCCGTTAAGTTTCGGCTTCAGCCGGAAATTACATCTGTGGTTGCCGGCCAAAGCCGGTACTACAAACTTTTAAGCGTCGTCCTTCTTCTCTTGTTCTGTTTTATCTTCTTCCGAAGCATCGTCTGCAGCCTTATCTTCTTCTTTAGTTTCTTCTTCTGCAGAGTCTTCTTCTGACTTCTCTTCCTCCGAATTTTCGTCTTCAGAGACCTCTTCTGACTTCTCGTCTTTTGTCTCTTCGGCAGCCGCATCATCGGCACCGGGAGACTTCAATCCCGTCTCCTGAAGCGCTCTCACGTAAGCGACAATCGCCCAGCGATCCTCAACAGGAATTTGAGCTTTATAGGGTCCCATGTTGCCACGGCCGTTGGTGATCGTGTCATAAATCCGTCCAACAGGATTCTTGGCATCGCCTTTGACGTCGGCGTCATGCAACGACCGAGCTGACGTCCACGTGGCATCGCCGTTGGCCGCCAAAGCCATCGCTTTTTGGTTGACCAGCCCATTACCCTGTCCGGAGTATCCGTGACACGCCGCGCAGTAGATATTGAAACGCTGCTGTCCACGGGTTAGCAAATCTTCGGTGACCTCAACCCCTTGTGGGAAAGTCGTCACCCATTGCTCCATGTTCTCGGTGGCCTCGGCCGCAGGAGCTTCGTCGCCTGCTTCGGTTCCCTTTGCCTCATCCTTCTTCGAGTCATCCGACAGCGAAGCTCGCACATTGCTACGGAACGAAATCGTGTGAGCAAAATCTTGTTTGACGCCGTAATTCAATTCACTGTCAATATCCAGCGAACCAAACGCAATGGCTCCATCGACCGGACGACGGGCTGATCGAAGATCGGCATACAGCAAATCAACTTCGTCTCTTCCGTTTGCCACATTGGGTGACATCGTTTGTGTTTTGAATTTGTGTTGCCAGTCCATATCTGGAACAACGTGCAAACGCGGGTGGCGATTGGTTTGACCCCACTGGCTGAAAATGGCAGCCGGCGGAAGCAGCAACAGAATCGCGCCAAGGATCGCCGCAGTTGGAATCCACTTTGGCAAATCGGTGTCCGTTAGATCCTGACGCACCTCTTCAACAGCAACAGCACCCCACTTGTTCAGTTGATCTTCAGAAGCCGAGCGATTGAATTTTTCGTCTTTCGCTTCCAAGCAGAGGAAGAACTTGTCATTGGTGACCCGCTTGAACCGCGAGATCCGATGCAGCGGATTAGCAAACATTGGCAAGCGATTCAAAATCCACATGCCCAAGAACGTTGTAATGGCACTGGTCAAAACGATGATTTCAAACGTCACCGGAATGTTGGCTGGAATACTAAAGATCGGCTTGCCGCTGATCTTGAACGGATATCCCGGAAACGGAGTCAACGCATCAAACGCAGAGGAATTCGTATAAAGCTGTAGGCCCAAACCAACGAAGACCGCTGACAAAGCCGCACCCAGAACGATCAGGGGCAAGATCGTACGTTTGATACCGATCGCCGGATCGATTCCGTGGACCGGAAACGGCGAATAAGCATCCATCTTCTTATAACCGGCCTCACGCGCTTCGTTACAAGCGGCGACCAGCGATTCAGGATCGTCAAACTGACCAAGCAGGCCAATCAGTTTTGAGTCAGCGTCGTTATTTGTTTTTTCAGCCATCGTTATGTTTCAATCGTGCAAACTGCGGATTGTTGAATTTTTGTTTTGGTCGTCGGACAGGCTTGAGCCATAGCTCGCCAAAGTTCGCTTTAGTGATGTCCATCGCGTGGCATGATGCCTTTGACTTCCGCCATCGCAATCACCGGCAAGAACCGGCAGAACAACAGGAACAGAGTCGAGAACAGACCGAAGCTACAAACGAGCATCCCAATATCTACCCAAGTCGGTGTGAAGTAAGCCCAACTACTTGGCAAAAAGTCGCGACAAAGCGAAGTGATCGTAATCACAAAGCGCTCGAACCACATTCCAATATTCACGAAGATACAGACGATCACCATGAACCACGTCGTTGTCCGGCACCACTTGATCCAGAACAACTGCGGGATGACCACGTTGCAAGAAATCATGATCCAGTAAGCCCACGAGTAATTACCAAACGCTCTGTTCCAGAACGCGTAACTTTCTACTTGAACGCCTGAGTACCAAGCGATAAAGAATTCGATTCCGTACGCCGTTCCCACCATCAGGCCCGTCGCCATGATGATCTTGTTCATGTTCTCAAGGTGTCGCAACGTGATCAGTTTTTCCAAACCGAACAATGCACGAGCGGGAACCAACAGCGTCACCACCATGGCAAAACCACTAAAGATCGCACCGGCAACGAAGTACGGCGGGAAGATCGTCGTGTGCCAACCGGGCAACTGAGAGACAGCAAAGTCAAAACTAACGATCGTGTGTACCGAAAGAACCAGCGGTGTCGCCAGTGCTGCCAGCAACGTATAAGCGATCTCGTAGCGATGCCAGTTGCGTGCCGAACCGGTCCAGCCCAAGGAGAGCAAACCGTAAATGAATTTCCCAATGCGGCTTTTGGTGCGGTCGCGGAAGGTCGCGATATCAGGAACCATACCCATGTACCAGAACAACAGCGATACCGTCGCGTAAGTCGAAACGGCGAACACGTCCCACAGCAGCGGACTGCGGAAGTTGGGCCACATCGCCAAGTGTTCAGTCGGAATCGGGAACAACCAGTAAAACACCCAAACACGTCCGATGTGAATGCCGGGAAACATGCCCGCACAGACAACGGCGAAAATGGTCATCGCTTCAGCGGCGCGATTGATGCTGGTTCGCCAGTTCTGGCGGAACAGAAACAGAATCGCCGAAATCAGCGTTCCGGCGTGACCGATCCCGACCCAGAACACGAAGTTCACAATCGGCCAGCCCCAATAGGCCGGGTTATTGTTACCCCAGACACCAACGCCCGACATCAACAGGTGGTTGATCAGCCCGCCGAGAATTCCCAGCAAACTCATCGCCATCAGCAATAGAATCCACCAGATCTTGGGCGCTTTTTCTGCTTCCCAGAATCCGCACGCAGTCTCGGTGACGCCTTGGTAATCCAAGCCACCCAAAACCAGCGGCGTACGCTTTGAAGCGTCGTCGTACGTGTTGTCCAAACCATGGGGATCAACCGTCGTAGCCATTCTTGTTTCCGTCTAATTTAATCGTAAGTGTTTTGTTCGTTGTCTTTTGTCTGCAATGTCTGATTGGTCGATCAGGCTTTGCCGGCAGCTTCTTTTCGATAGTCGCGTGGTTTTGAATCACGATCGTCCGCATCAATCATCATCGGGTGAACGTTTCTCACCCGCGCCAGATAAACCGTCCGCGGCCAGTTGTTCAATTCTTCGAGCATCGAGTAAGCACGCGGACTGTTGTGAGCCGCATGCACTTCGCTTCCGACACGATTCAAATCACCAAACGTAATCGCCTTGGTCGGACACGCATCCTGACAAGCCGTCGTGATTTCGTTGTCGCCAATTTCGCGGTGCTCGGCCTTGGCCTGAATCTTGGTGTTCTGAATGCGCTGAACGCAGTAGGTACACTTCTCCATGACGCCGCGGCTTCGAATCGAAACCTCAGGATTCATCATCAAGTTCTGCAAGTTGCGATCGCCCGGTGGCAACTTGTCGGCGCCCGGATACTTCAGGAACGTCTTGGCATCGGAGTAGTTGAAGAAGTTAAAGCGTCGTACTTTGTAAGGACAGTTGTTACCGCAGTAACGTGTACCGATACAGCGGTTGTAAACCATATCGTTAAGCCCTTCATGGCTGTGCACGGTCGCTGCGACTGGACAAACGGTTTCGCAAGGAGCGTTTTCACAGTGGTGACAGGCCACAGGCTGATGCACGATGATTTTGTCATCGCTTTCGGCCGCGTCGTCGTTATACAAGTTGTTGCCGTAGTAGCGATCGATGCGAATCCAATGCATCTCGCGGCCGCGGCGGACGTCATCACGCCCAACAACCGGCACGTTGTTCTCGCTCTGGCACGCTACCACGCACGAGTTACAGCCGATGCACTTATTCAAGTCGATGGCTTTGCCCCACACGTTGGTGTGAGCAGGATTCTCCATCGTGTAGTCTTCACGCACACCCTTGGTGATGTCGAACAGGTGGTGATGCATGTGGAATGCTTCAGGCCAACGCGCCTTGTGTCCATGCCCATGATCGTCGCCGTGACCGTGATCGTCGACAGAGTGAGCGGCGTGATCATCATGGCTGTGATCGTCGTGATCGTGATCTTCATGGCCTTTGTCATCATGCCCGTGGTCTTCTTTTTTCTCATCGGTCGGGATCGCACCGCCCGGATTGAAACTGACGTTGGTCACAATTGGCAGCGCCATCGATTTCACTGGCTTCTTCGATGAGTGCTTATCGTCGTGAGCGTGGTCATCATGGCTGTCCAGCTTGAACGCATCAGGATGATCTTTAACAAAGCCTTGAAAACTTGCGTAGCTACCTTCGCGAATCAAGCCACTTCGATCGGTGTCGGTTTTGTCCTTGTTGCGGAACATCCGGGCCTGAATTTCATTGCGGCCGACTGGATCGATGTCCCACGGCTCTTGAATGATGGCCAATTTGTAAACGCTGCCAGAGGGAGTCACGTTTTCGCTACTTAAGCCACCGGCAAATGCCCAGCTCTCGACCGAACGCAGTGGAGCCACATCAACACCAACAGGCTTAACACCCAAATCTTTGTCGCCTCCGACGCGCCCAGCACGCTGGCGTCCGTAACCGATCGCCAAACCGATCGAACCATCGGCTTGACCGGGCTGAACATGAACAGGCAAAACAATCTCGCCACCGTTGACGCTGAATGTTGCTTTGGTGTGCTGCCGCAGACCCAAAGCCTTGGCTGTTTTTGGACTAACCAAAGCGGCGTTGTCCCAAGTGATCTTCGAGGCGAAATCGGGCAGTTCTTGCATCCACGCGTTGTTGGCAAACTGACCGTCGTACATCGCAGCAGACGGCGTGAACACGAACTCCAACGATTTCTCATCCCACGGCTTGGCCCAAGAATGCTCTCCGGCAAGTTCCGGCATCTCTTTAGCACTTGCGCTGGCCCCGGCAGCTTCTTTGCCGGCAATGAAACCGTCATGCACGGCCTGTTTCCAGTCGCTGTCCGAAAGTCCGGTCGTTTCTTTGACAATCGCTTGGCCGTTTGTCTCTGATTCACCCAGCAACATCGCCAATGTTTCGATAACCGATTTACCACCGAACAGTGGATTAATTAAAGGCTGCCCAACGCATACTGAACCGTCGTCGGCGACACCGTCTTTCCAAGACGCCAGTGGATGAGCCAGATCAGCGATGGTTCCACAAGCGACGCTCGTTTCATTCTTGTAATGAGTAAAGTGAACTCTGTTTGGAATCGAAGAGATCACCTCGCCGAGGCCCAGTGCTTTGGGAGCTCCGTAGACAGGATTACCACCCAACACGACCAACGTATCGATCTTGCCCGCTTTGGCGTCTTCGACCAGAGACTGAATTGACTCCAGCGCTGTAGGACGATCGGCATCTGGCAATTGGGAATAAGTCACCGTTTTACCAACATTGCCAAACCGTTTATTAAGGGCATGCACTGCAGCATGTACTTCTGGCGGTTGTGACTCACCACAAACCAGCAAGCTCTCACCGGGGTTGCTGACCAAGTCCTGAGCCATGCACTCCAACAAGCGCGGGCGGTAAGGCAGCTTGGTATCGATCTGTTTGTCTTTGTTGCTTTGTTCAACCGCAGCAACGAGCGACTTCAAGAATTCACCGATCTTTCCTGACTGAACCGACAAGCGATGATCGGCTGCGGCACCGGTGGTCGTATGCTGACTTTCGACCACGTACAGCCGGTTCATGATCTGACCATCGGCATTGGCCGCAGCAGCATCCGCGTTGCGCGATTTGGCAAACGAAACGGCGTTACCGACAGCTGCCGGATCCACACCCATGAAATCCGCGTCCAGTGAAATGATAACCTTCGCTTTATCGAAATGATTGACTGTGCGAACCGCTTCACCAAAAGCTTGCTTGGCTCCGGAGCGAGCGTTGTCATCATTGATCAGGCTGTAGCCATACCACTGGCCCTTGAACTTGCCTTTCAAACGTAGCAACGATGGAGACAAACTGTTCTCGGCGAGGATCGCAACCTTGGACTGATCGCCCATCAACACCTTGATGCCGCCAATGATTTGGTCGAAAGACGCTTCTTCCCAATACGTCCGTCGCGAATTCTCGCGCGTCTTAAGGATCGCTCCCGTTCGCAAGCGATCCGGATCATAGAACTCAAGCATGCGGGCTTGTGTGAACGCCGAAGAAGCACCACCGCTGCGTGGGTGTTTTGGATTTCCATCCAGCTTGATCGGACGACCATCATAGTTGGTCGAGACGATTGGCTGAGCCACGCCGCCAAGTTCAATCATGGAAGCGAATTTTTGCGGGATGCCGGGAATGCGATCAACAGGGCGAAACGCAAACGGAGCAATTTTTTCTTCTTCGTAACGGCAACCGGCAGTGCTACCCAGTGCCAGTGACGCGCCCATGATCTGCAACCAGCGACGACGCGAGACACCATCGCCATCAAAGCTCTCTGTTGCTGTGCCGAAGTCGCGGTCAATGGCCTCGTTAAATTCAGGAGAACCCTGAAGCTGATCTAGGTCCAGACCGCCCGAAGCAAGGTCAACGTTTTTAGAATGCGGTTTATTCATGGAATTTGAATGTGTAAGTTTTTCAAGTTGGCTGACCCGTGTTGGTCAACCGTTTTGTTTAGAGTTGATGCAAACGTTGAGAGGAATCGACTCGACTAGCGATGGCAGGTCGAGCAACTGATATTGGGATTAATTTCAAGCTTCTCAGCCCACTCAGAATGGTAGGCCGCCTCGGCTTCTTCGCTTTCCCAATCCATGTCCAACTGAGTTACCATTTGAGGATCTCGAATGTGAGGCTCCGGATTGCGGTGACAATCCAAACACCACTTCATCGACAGCGGTTCGACCTGTTGAACAACTTCCATTTGGTCGATCCGGCCGTGACAGGAAACGCAACTGACACCGCGAGCAATGTGGACGCTGTGATTAAAGTAAACGAAGTCCGGTAGATCGTGTACACGTTCCCACAAAACTGATTTGTTGGTTTCCAACGATTTGCGAATCGGTTCGAGAGTTGATTTTTCCGGATGTATCACACCAAGATCACGACCGGCTTGCCAAGTGCCATCGACCAATTCGCCTGTGACGCGGTTGCCGCCATGGCAATTGCCACAAGTGGCCGCTGGAGGAACAGCAGCGTGACCGGCGCGTTCCACAGTGTTGTGGCAGTAGCGACAATCCATCTTCAGTTGGCCGGCGTGTAATTTATGACTGAAGGGAACTGGTTGGGGCGGACGGTGCCCGACGTTAATGATTTCCGGGTGGGTTGCCGCGAACAGGCAAGTCGCGAGATAACCGGCAACCAGCAAGCCTCCCCCGATAACCATCAGCGTAAATTTGTTAACCCATGTTGGGAAATGGAATTCTTGCATCGAATTACGCTCTATTTTAATAGAGTTCTATCGCTTGTATGAATTGAAGTTTGACAGAGAACGGGAACTCTATCGTTTGTCTAAATTTAATTCGTTCGGTGAGCACTACAGACCAACGGCAGCCAACAATTAAAAATCGTCAAAACCGCTACTGTGCTGGAACATTGGCTCGTTTTCTTGGCCGCACAGGCCTTCCCTGCTTTAGATGCCTGAAATTGGATCTATTGCTATCAGTGTCGGTCGATATCGACTTTCTGACCAGTCACAAAGTGTCGCGGGTGCAAACCAAGCTAGGAAAAACGTTTCACGCTATCTCAAAGCGGCGGTATTCTAATTTCGATCGCACTAAATTGAAAACCCATCACCGACCCTGTTTTTCCGCCTGCCAGCAACGTCGCTTATATCCCAACACACCCGAGCAGTGGCTTGCCAGTGACACAACTTCTCAAACCAAAAGACAACATCGTTGGAACCTCGACCGCCACAGGAACAATGCGGCCACACAAACGCGGATAAAGGTTCTGATTGGCACTTTGGAGAGCTTGTTCTCACATAGGTCAATTAAGATCATTACTCTCAACCCAAATTCGCCCTTGGTTAGTCTCGGCAGAATAGGCAATTCCACTGCTTCTCTGCGGTAGAAAAGCATAGATACGGACAAAATGTCGCACGCGCGATTGCACCCGTTTTACCCATCTAATTGTCGATAAGAAACCTAACGCATATGCCGAGATTAAGCCCAAGAGGTTTGGTGGAAGACCTAAGACATGGATTTGGTAGGTCGCCGATTTCACTTTTGCTACTGCCGATTAGATTAGCGACTGATCAAACTAGACTTGATTTAGCCAATCTCGCAAGAAATTGGAGCCTTAATACTTTGGCGATCCAAAGTCTTGCGATTTCGGCTACCTCACAATACCCGTCGCCTTGATTTGCCACCCCCGCGCCGATTTCCTCTCTCTAATCCACCGACAACAAAAATGAACTGGGAATCTTGGTTTTGTCTCGGCACGTTGATCACGTTGCTGATCACTCTGATCCGCAATAGGATCCCGACCGACGCTGCAATGGTGTTTGCGCTGACGGTGATTGTCGGGGTAGGCGCGGTGACTGGTTCTGACAACCTGCCTGACGCGACTCGAGCGGTTGCTGGATTTGGAAACTCAGGACTGATCTCGATCGCGGTGTTGTTCGTTGTAGTTGCTGGTTTGGTCAAGACGGGCGCGATCACAATAGCGCGGCAGGTGATCGGAACTCCAGACACCGTACCTAAGGCGCTCCTTCGTTTGTTTGCGCCAGTGATGGGAGCGAGCGCGTTTTTGAACAACACGCCGGTTGTTGCGATGTTCATGCCCGTCATCGACGACCTGTGCAAGCGCACGTCGCTTTCGCCATCGCGTTTGTATCTACCGATGTGTTACGCTGCCACTTTTGGCGGCGTGTGTACACTCGTCGGCACCAGTACGAACCTCATCGTTTCCGGTATGCTTCAATCCGAAGGCATCGAACTACAGATGTTTGACTTAGCCTATACGGGGATTCCCTGTGCGATCGCTGGCGCTCTATTTTTGATTTTCTTCAGTGAAAAACTACTCCCCGATCGCAGTGCGGCGGTCAACACTGACGAAGACCCGCGGCAGTACACCGTCGAAATGCTGGTTCTGCCCGACGGACCGCTGTTGGGCAAAAGCGTTCAAGCGGCCGGTCTGCGGCACCTGCAAAACTTGTACTTGGTCGAAATTGTACGCGATGGCCAACAGATCGCAGCGGTCTCATCGCGCCAACGTTTGCAAGCCAACGATCGATTGGTGTTTGTCGGCGTCATCGATGGTGTGGCGGAACTGAAGCAGATTCGCGGTCTGGCGTCATCGGCTGATGACACGCGCGAGTTGGACGTGGATATCACCAAACGACGTCTTATCGAAGCGGTCGTTTCCAATCGCTGCCCATTGGTTGGATCGAGTATCCGCGACGGGCTGTTTCGCACGACCTACAATGCGGCAATCGTCGCGATCGCTCGAGGAGACAAACGCATTCCCGGAAAAATTGGTGATGTAAAATTGCTCGCCGGTGACACGTTACTCTTGGACACCGATGAAGACTTCGCCAAACGCCAACGCAACTCCAGCCACTTCCACTTGGTCAGCAGCGTGGAAAACTCGGCCCCCATTCGCCACGACCGAGCTTGGATCGCAATCGCAATTCTATTGGTGATGGTGATCGTCGTCGCTTCAAGAATACTCGACCTGTTGGCGGCCGGTCTGATCGCAGCCTGCCTGATGGTGGCCTCGGGATGCTGCTCGCTGGGACAGGCGCGCGATAGCGTGGACTGGTCCTTGTTGGTTGTGATCGCATCGGCGTTGGGTATTGCCCAAGCCATCACGATGAGCGGGTTCTCAGTTACCGTAGCCGGATCGCTGATCGCGCTGGCGGGGGAGAATCCGTGGCTGGTGCTTTTGGCTGTTTATGTGGTCACTTCGCTGTTCACCGAAACGATCACCAACGTTGCTGCAGCGGCGCTAGTGTTCCCGATCGCAGTCTCGGCAGCGGAGAGCTTGGGTGTTAGCGTGATGCCGTTTGCGATTTGCGTTTGCGTTGCCGCTTCAGCGGGATTCGCAACACCGTTTGCCTATCAGACCAACCTCATGGTTTACGGTCCCGGCGGTTATCGATTCACGGACTATTTCCGTATTGGAATTCCGTTGTCGTTGATCTTCATGGTGATCACCCTCACCCTCACGCCATGGATCTGGCCGTTCTAATTTTCGGCGCGGTAGACGCGCACCCAATCAACCCACATGATGCTGCGACTGGTGTCGGCCAGCTCTTCATCGGTCGGCGTGATGTTTTCATCCGATCGCCAATTCTGATCTTCGGTGTTGATGATCAAGTGCATCGGCTTGCTCAACCCAGTTCCGCCTGTGAAGTCTTTGGGGTCGATCATCTTTGAACCAGAGACTGTTCGAACCAGCTTGCCATCGACATAGTACTCAAGATGCCAAGGGTCGCGCCAAAAGACTCCAAAACGGTGAAATTCATCGCGCCAGTTGCTGCCATTGAAATACCAACTTCCATCGTCAGTCGGCTGGTAGTCTTGAAACGGATCGCGAATAAAGACGTGATGGCTAAGGTGCACTCTTTCCGCCGCCCAAGTTTGATCAGGACGAGCACTGCCATAGGCTTCCACGATATCGATCTCTTGTGTCGAATCCTTGCTCAGCATCCATACATTGGATGCCAAGACAAGTCCGCTGATCTTGACCGACGCTTCCACATACAGCGGATAGGTAAACGCCTCCTTGGAAGAAATCACTCCGGCATAAACCTGTTTGGTTCCGGGCTTGCGACTGGCATGAATTCCCAGATGACCGTTAGTGACGTAAGAGTGTCCTGAATTGAACTCGGTCAATCCCGGACCGGTCCACGAGTTGATGAACGAGTCACGCCAAGAATCGGAGAAAGCGGCGGGCTTATCGACCGGCGGCGCGTCGTAGTTAAAGTCATCAGAGACCGAGTCGAGTTTCCATTGTGCCCCTTTAGGAGGTGAAGCCGCAACGGGCACGCCATCCCAATCTGAAGCTCGTGATGTTTGGCCGCACATCAATATCACCAATGCGAAAAGTAATCTCATTGCCGCAAAACCTCCTCGCCAGACTAGAACGCCGAAGATCAGCCGTTAGATCAACTCGCGCGACTCCAGTAACTCGATAACTTTGGCGATGCAATCCGCCGGGCCTGTCGATTCGGTGTTAAGCACCAGATCGGCGTCTGAAGGCGCCTGATAATTTACCTGACTTTCCTTCAGATCATCTTCGGTCAATTTGCGAGCTGACTCGTTACGCGATTCGGCAAGCTCGGCAGGTGCATCCAAGTGCACCGTGATGAACTGCCCAGTACCCACCAACTCGGCAGCCTTCTTGCGAACCGAATCGTCCGGTGCAACTAACGCCAACAGGCAAATCACACCAGCTTTGTTGACCAGTTTTCCTACCTCGGCGGCACGACGAACATTCTCCGACCGGCCGTCTGACGAGAAACTCAAATCTCGGTTGAGTCCCATTCGCAAGTTTTGACCATCGACCACCGTAGCCGCGCGGCCGCGATCAAACAACGCTCGTTCCACTCCGTAAGCAGTCGTCGACTTACCAGCACCCGGCAGTCCGGTAAACAGAATCGTCACCGGCTTCTGACCGAATCGAGCTTGCCGTTCTTCAGGAGTCACGGTGGAAATCTCCTGAGTCAGCGTGCCACTGGCTGGTTCTTCGTCCCAAGCAGCACCCGTATTACCTTCGGTGCGGCGATCGCTGATCATGCCCGCTGCGACAGTCACGTTAGTGATCCGGTCGATCACGATAAACGAACCAGTACCCTTGTTGCGTGTGTATCGATCAAAGGCGATCGGTTGCGTCAACGAAACGTTGACCCGTCCAATTTGATTCAGCTCAAGGGCCGGAGCCGGCTGGCGATGCATCGTATTCACATCGACCTGATACTGCAGCGTTGAAATTACGCCGGGAACCATTTTGGTCGTATGCTTGAATAGATATTGCTTGCCAGGCACCATCGGTGATTCTGACATCCAGACCATCATCGCGTCAAACTTCTGTTCCAGTTTTGGAAGGTTGCCCGGTCGGACGATCATATCGCCGCGACTGGAATCGATCTCATCATCGAGCGTCAACGTCACCGACATCGGCGCGTGAGCCTCGTCCAGATTTCCATCGAAAGTAACGATCTCTTTGACGGTACTTTTCTTCCTCGATGGCAGCGTCATGATCTCATCGCCAACACGCACGATGCCCGAGGCAATCGTACCGGCGAAACCACGGAAGTCGAGGTTAGGGCGCAAAACGTTTTGAACGGGGAAACGAAAATCCTCGAAGTTCCGATCCGAGGCGATCGAAACGGTCTCCAGATAGTTCATCAGCGTGCTGCCGTTGTACCATGGCATATTTTCGCTGCGATCGACAACGTTATCGCCATGCAGCGCCGACAGTGGCAGAAAGTGTAGATCGGGGAACTTCAAACGCGCCGAGAACTTCTTGTAGTCATCGCAGATCTCGTCGTAGCGCTCTTGGCTAAAATCAACGACGTCCATTTTATTGACGGCGATCAAGATATGCTTAATCCCCAACAGCGACGCAATGAAACTGTGACGCTTGGTTTGTTCCATCACGCCATGACCGGGCCGCGCGTCGATCAAGATAATGGCAAGATGTGCCGTCGAAGCACCAGTTGCCATGTTGCGCGTGTACTGCACGTGACCAGGCGTGTCGGCGATGATGAATTTCCGTTTGGTGGTCGAGAAATAGCGGTAGGCCACATCGATCGTGATACCTTGCTCGCGCTCTTCTTTGAGGCCATCGGTCAGCAGCGCCGGATCAAATCCACCGCCAGTGGTTCCGTGAGTTGCGGACTCCTTGGTCAATTTCTCAAGTTGATCTTCATAGATCATCTTGGAGTCATACAACAGGCGGCCAATCAGTGTACTTTTTCCATCGTCCACGCTACCGCAGGTCAGAAAGCGCAGAAGCTCTTTCTTCTCGTGCTGAGCGAGGTAAGCGTCGATGTCGGTTGCGATCAGTTCAGATTGGTGAGACATTGTTTTGATTCGAAATATTTAGTGCGGATGGGCAATAGGAGCTGAACTCGGCAGAGTTCGGCTGTTTGAGAGTCTGTCTGAAGTCCGGCGACTCCAGCCACGTTAGAAGTAGCCGTCTTCTTTCTTTTCCTGCATCGATCCTTCGTCGTCGTTATCGATCACGCGTCCCTGTCTCTCAGAGGTTGTGGCCAACAACATCTCTTGAATAATTTCAGGCAACGTCGTCGCAGTTGACTCCACCGCACCGGTCAGTGGGTAGCAACCCAGAGTCCGGAATCGCACCATTTTTTCCTCTGGCACTTCGCCAGGTTTGAGTTGCAGACGGTCGTCGTCGACCATGATCCAGATGCCGTTACGCTTCACGACAGGTCGCATCGCGGAATAGTACAGCGGCACGATTGGAATTTTCTCCAAGTGAATGTACTGCCACACATCCAGTTCCGTCCAATTGGAAATTGGGAACACGCGAATCGATTCGCCTTGGCTGATTTTAGCGTTGTAAAGATTCCACAATTCCGGACGCTGGTTCTTCGGATCCCAACGATGGTTCTCGTCACGGAATGAATAGACGCGCTCTTTGGCGCGCGATTTTTCTTCATCGCGGCGACCACCACCAAACGCAGCATCGAAACCGTATTTATCCAGCGCTTGCTTGAGCCCCTCTGTTTTCATCACGTTGGTGTGCTTACCGCTGGACTTGAGCGGATCCAAACCTAACGCTCGGCCTTCTTCGTTGACGTGTGCGATAACGTCTAAGCCAAGTTCTTTCGCCGCGTATTCCTCACGGAATTTATACATGTCCTGAAATTTCCATGTCGTATCGACATGCATCAGCGAAAACGGTGGCTTGGCCGGATAGAAGGCCTTCATGGCAAGGTGCACCATTACTGACGAATCCTTGCCGACCGAATACAGCATGACAGGATTCTGAAACTCAGAGACAACTTCACGAATAATGTGAATGCTTTCTGCTTCGAGTTCTTTGAGGTGGGTCAGTTGAAGGGATTGAGTCATTGAATTTTCAGTCAGTTGGTCTCTGGTTGAGCAGAGAGAAAAAAGCGTTGGTCGATCGAGTAATTCCGGATCGACATTTTGCGGCTTATTTTGCGACCTTAATATAGTCGGCACTTAATCAAGAGCAATGACCGCAAAATGCTCTAATCCTGCGATAAGTGGCTCTTTTTTGGAACCTAGTTGCAGTCAAGAAGATAGCTAAGACGTAAGCACCTGCCCGCCGCCGTATTTGGTCGCCGATGATTGGTAAATGGCCGATGCTTCTGGCATTAGTGCCTGAAGATCTGCGGCCCGACGCTGGTCTGATGGATGAGTGGAAAGAAATTCGGCCGATTGCCCGCCGCCCTTCATTTCACCGAAGCGCGTCCAAAATCCGGGAGCCGCCTTTGGATCGTACCCGGCTTGGGCCATCAATTTCAGTCCAATATGGTCGGCTTCAGATTCCTGACGCCGGTTGTAAGGCAACAGCACGGCATACTTGGAACCAACGCCATAGGCCTGCATCAGAAGATCTTTCTTGGCCGGTGCATATTTGCCGGCGACTTTGTCAATCAAAACTTTCGCACCATCGACCGCCATATTGTGGCTCATCCTTTCACCACCATGTCGAGCCAGTGCATGCGCTATTTCGTGAGACATCACGACCGCCAGTCCAGCCTCGTCTTGGCAAACGGGTAGGATTCCCTCGTAAATTGCCACCTTTCCGCCCGGAAGACAAAAAGCGTTTTGCTGGGCATCAGAGATTAAATTGAACTCCCAATCGAAATCACTTCTATTGGAAACTACGGCAATACGCTTGCCGACACGCTGGACCATCTGCACCAAAGTACTATTGGTCGATGGCTTTTGAGCGGCAATCGTCTCTTGATAGGCTTGCAAACCCAGTGAAATTTCTTGTGCTTCAGGCACCAACATCAACTGAGGGCGTTTGGTGATCGGCGTAGAGCGGCAACCGCAAGAACCCAACCCTAAACAGCCGCCAATGCCTCCCAGCGTCCACAGCCCCGCCGTTTTCAGCGACTGACGTCGGTCGATCTTTCCGGACTCCACAGCAGACTCCCCATTTCTAAAAACGGGCAGCCTAGAAGAATCGACCTAGAGCGTCACGGGCACGTCTGCTTCCTGCCAGCACAGTGCTGTCAAAGTTGCTTGCAATCAGAACTCAATGGCTACCCCTTGAGAATGGCTCGTATTTTTTCCAAACGGACTTGCAGTTCTTTTTCAAAACCGCGATCCACCGGGAAGTAGTACTGTTTCTCAACGCCCAAATAATCCTGCGCGTTGACGCCACCTTGGACGTGATGCGAGTTTTCGTATCCGACGCCGCTGCCAAGTTCTTTCGCTGCGTCGTAGTGCGTGCATCGCATTGCTTTGGGTACGGGGATCACGCTCTGCTCTCGAATGTCCCGCCGCGCCATACCGATAGCCACGGTGGCGGCATTGGATTTCGGTGCACACGCCAAATAGGCGACCGTTTGCGAAAGCGTTAGCTGACATTCGGGAAGACCAATTTGCTCGCAAGCTTGCGAACACGCCACCGCCAGCGGCAATGCGTGCGGATCAGCGTTACCGATGTCTTCGCTGGCCAGTATCACCAACCGCCGACAAAGAAACCGCACGTCCTCGCCGCCCTCAAGCATCCGGGCCAGCCAATAAAGCCCCGCATCAACGTCGCTGCCGCGGATGCTTTTAATCAGCGCACTGGCGCAGTCATAATGTTCTTGGCCGGTGGCGTCGTACTGGATCGCGCGTTGGCCCATCGCCTCGACCAAGCGTTCTTTGTCTAGCGTGATCGGTTCGATGCCCAGCCCCGATGCGATCGACGCGGTTTCAAGGATCGAAAGGGCCTTCCGCGCGTCCCCGTCACAGATTTCGGTCAGAAATTTTAATCCTTCTTCGGTTAAAGAAATCTTCTCACGGCCCAGCCCATTCATTTTGTCAACCAGCGCCGTCTCAATCACGGTTCGGATGTGGTCTTCGGAGAGCGGTTCGAACTGGAAGATTTGGCTGCGACTAATCAACGCACCGTTGACGGCGAAAAAAGGATTGGAGGTCGTCGCCCCGATCAGGGAAACGACACCGTCCTCGATGTCTGCCAACATTGCATCTTGCTGCGCTCGATTGAAACGGTGAATTTCATCGATAAATAACAGTGATGCCTGCCCGCCGGTGGCCAGTTCGTCCCGCGCTTCTTGAAGCGTTTGGCGGAGGTCTTTGACGCCGTGAAGCACAGCGTTGAGCTGGTAGAAATTTCGTTGGGTCGCTCCGGCAAGCAGTCTAGCAAGTGTGGTTTTTCCAGTGCCGGGCGGGCCATAAAAAATCAAACTACCAATCCGATCAGCTGCGACCAAACGTCTCAGTAGTTTCCCCTCGCCCATAATATGCTCCTGACCGATGAATTGTTCGAGGGTTTGAGGACGCATTCGGGCGGCTAAAGGCTTTCCAGAGTCGAGATTTGCCTGTTCTGCTGATTCAAAAAGAGACATGAAGAAGCATCCAAGGAAAGAGAAGTATTTATTAAGAAGTCGATAAAATCAAAGCGACGTCAAATTGAAAACAGCAACCAACAGTCTCGTTCTGGTTAGCCAGTTCGCAAAAAATCCTGAGGCAGCCCCAAAACCGAGGGGCACGTTTACCTCCGGAGATCAGACATGTTATCACAGCTTGCATTTAAAAAGATTTGTTCAGTTAATCACAATCGTAACCAATATTCGTAGTCAAGTTTACTATTGCAAGTAGAATGCGGTTCCTTCCAAAGCCTCCCTCTCACTTCCCCTCTCACTTCCAATGATGAGATCGACCTCTTTTCGATATTATGGCAAAGCGATTTTAAAATGAATACTACAAAGAACAAAGTCTCCAAATGTGTGATGGCTCGCATCATGCGTCAAGGAAAAACCGTCCAAAAGAATTTTACCCTGCGCGAGTACAAAACATGGACGAAGGCCCAAGCGGCTGCGGATGTTTGGGTGAAGAAAATGAAAACGAAGCTGCCGCCTGTTTTGCCTGCTAAGGGCCGCATGAGCAAGCGAAATTCTTCCGGCGTTGTCGGCGTGTGGCCCAGAATGACCACTTACGGCAAGGGCAAGAAAAAAAAATACTACTGCCGCTGGTACGCCCGTTGGCCAGAGTGCCCACTTAAGGGTGGCGTTAGCTTTTCAGCCGATCAATTCGGAGACGATGAAGCTTTCGCGATGGCCTATCTCGCCAGAGAAAACGAAACGACTGATCGAGATTGGGTCTTGACGAAGTTTAAGTCATTCAAGAAGACTAAAAAGTTCAAAGAACTTTTGGCGAAGAAGCAGACCGAGTTCGTTTAAGTTCGTTCTTTGCAGTGGACGCGCGCGCTGTCGAACCAAAGTCTGAATTGAGCACCAAAATGGCTTTGGCCTATTCTCGTTGACGATCTCGCAAGAAATTGGGCAATGGGCTCTCTGGGAGTCCAAAATCTTGCGATTTCGGCTTGCGGCTAAATCAATCCACTGGATTGATTTTTAGCGCTACAAGCCCATTTGCCGAACGGCGAGGTCCTTCATGATCTCTTCCGATCCACCGCCAATCGCGATGACTTTGACTTCGCGGTAGACATTTTCGACGCGGTTGCCGCGCAAATATCCTGCACCGCCGAGGATTTGCATCGCTTCTGACGCGCAATATTCCAGCGCCTTTGTCGCGAAGAACTTGGCCTTGCAGATTTCCGCGACGGGCATATGGCCCGCATCAATGGCCGCGCAGAGCATCCAGAGATTGGATTGCACGGCATCTATCTTCGCACTCATATCCGCGATTTTATGGCGGATAACCTGATGCCGGATCAGTTTTTTGCCAAAAGTTTCCCGCTCCTGCGCCCAAGCGATAGAGTCCTCCAAACAGACCTGCATCATACCCAGCGAACAGGCGACGAGGGTCAGTCGTTCATAATTAAAGTTCTGCATGATCTGGATAAAGCCGTAATCTTTCTGACCCATCAAATGCGACTCAGGAATACGACAATCATCGAAATAGAGCGTCGCCTGATTGGACGCCCACCAGCCCATTTTCTTTTTCAAAGCGGTTCGGGAAAATCCGGGGCGGTCCGCTTCGACGAAGAAGAGCGAAATGCCTGTCAGACCTTCGCCGCCCGTTCGCGCGCCGACGACAAAATAATCACTTTCCATCCCGCCCGTGATGAAGGTCTTCGAGCCGTTTAAAATCCATTCGCCGTTTTCCAAGCGAGCTGTCGTTTTGAGTGCAGCGACATCGGACCCACCGCCGGGTTCAGTAATAGCGAGCGAGCTGCCGACCCGTCCGGAGATGACCTCCGGCAGGACGCGGTTTTTAATCTCTTCCGTCGCCAGTTTCTGGATCGGGTCCAGCGAAATCCCTCTGCCCCCTAAAGCCGCCGGAACACCACCCGCGCCGCATTTCGCCATAGCGACGGCGAAATCCATTCGCATAAAAGGATCGTCAAATCCAAGGCCGCCATATTTTTCATCGATGCCAAAACCCCAAACGCCAAGCGCACCGACTTTCTCATGAAGCGCCCAAGGCACTTGCCCCGCCTCGTCCCAGTCATAAGCATAGGGCCGGATTTCGGTCTCAACGAAATTGGTCGCGGTTTCCCGAAAGGCTTTTCGCTCGGGCGTGTCAAATGGGTTTGGCAATCCGGTAATTTGGGTCATGCGGATAGAGTGAACAGCGGAGAGTGCGCTGGCAATGAAAAACTCTGAACAGCATCCCAATAAAAAAGGCAGCCCCGAAGGACCGCCTTTTCAAAATCATATCTAAACTGAGTTAGAAGCTCTTGCGAACACTCACGCCATAAGTCCGTGGCTGGTTCGGATAAGCATTGACCGTTCCGGCCTGCACAACACCCGGGAAGGCACTTGTGAAAGTCTCGTGGTCAAACAGGTTCCGGCCCCAGAAACGAACATCGAGTGTTTCGTCAAAGGTAAAGCCAAGGGAGCCGTTAAAGATGCTCGTATCACGGTCAACCCCGACGATATTGTCAACGACCTGAACTTCATCCTCATACTGATAATCACCGCGAATGAACGCATCCAAGCGATCAGAGAGTGTAAACTCATACTGCGCGGAGAATGTCATCGACAGTTCATTGATACCGG
This sequence comes from uncultured Pirellulaceae bacterium, assembly GCA_938036435.1. Lineage (GTDB taxonomy): Bacteria > Planctomycetota > Planctomycetia > Pirellulales > Pirellulaceae > Mariniblastus. The sequence goes on from CALHPU010000022.1 coordinate 22,990, forward strand.
CAGGTTGGAAACCGGAGAGATCACCCACGCCATCGGCAACGCCGTCAGCCAAGTCGAGTTCCCCGCCTGTCACAACCGGAGCACCTTGGAAATCATCATATTCCGGGTCCTGCCAAATACCAGCAACACCAAGTGCCAATCCTTCGACAGGTGTAAATGTCGAATCAAATTCGATACCCCGTGTGGACTGTGAACCCGCATTTGCCAGCACGAAGCCTGTGCCTTGGAAAATTGTGGACTGGAAATTATCAATCGTCTGATCAAAGACCGCGAGGTTAAACGCACCCCAATCGAACCGTCCCTTCAGGCCTGCTTCGAAGACTTCAACTTCTTCCGGACCGGAGAAACGTGTCCCAAAATTCCGACCTGTTGCAGGCGTGAAATTGTTCGGCAGCAAGCCTGCAGTCTGCAGAGCCGTGGCATCCGCAAGGAATGGACGGGAGTCACGGGTCAGGTTGAAGGATGAGGCCTTAAAGCCCGTCGCGGTCGAGACATAAGCATTGAAATTATCATTAATTTCATAAGCGGCTTTGAGCGTATAGGTGAACTCATCATCACGTGTCCGACCGTCTTCAATGGCGTTCGGGAAAGCCAGGAATTGTGGTTGGAATTGCAGAGCCAGCAGACCGGCAAAAGGTCCATTCACCTCGTCCGCCGCCAGGCCTGCTGCGATGGGTCCGGCCGCCGCATTTGCACCCGCAAGAACCTGTTCGACATAACCCTGAGCTGCGGCTCCAAAGGCTCCGCTTTGTGCTGCGGCTAAGTTTTCAGGTGTAAAGTCCAACCCCAAAGCGTCCATAAATGACGGTATCATTGCATCTGGATTACCTGTCGTGAACAGACCCGTCGCAATCGCATCAGCAACACCAGGCTGTACAAGCGCAGTACCTTGAGCACCCGTCAGGGAAACATTACTGAAAGCGTCAGAGTTAACAGTGCTGGCAGAAACATTTTTCTTATCTTCAGTATAATTCCCACCGAGGGTCAATGTTAGACGGTCTGTTACGTCGAAATCCAAAGTACCGAAAATCGAAAAGGCTTCATTATCCTGACGGAAATCTTCTCTTGTTCCCGTACCACCTTCGAAGAACGCGCCCGTTTCAAACCCAAGAGCTTGTTCAATACCGAAGAGCGGGGATGCCGTTGGGCCATTCACGAATGTCAGCGGAATGCCGGCTGTTGGGGATGTCGGATCCGTGTCAATTGAAGCAAGCGCGTCGATATAGCCGCGCAGGTCATTTCCGTAAACGAAACCTGAGTCCTGCTCAATATTTTCGTCAAAGTAATAACCCCCGACCATCCACGCGAGCGGACCACCATTATTTGATGTTAGACGGAATTCCTGTGTGAACGTATCAATATCGACGAACTGGAATGTGTTCTCCAAGAGAGACAACGTATTAAAGTCGCTGTCACTGTTATAATCATAGGAGTTTTCACGATTAGATGTGATCGAGGTGAAGGTCATCCCACCAAGCAGGTCGAGGTCCCAGTCCAACTGCAATGAAACACCACCATCCGTGATATCATTATCTGTTTCACGGTTCACAGCGGTTTCATAGCTAAAGGCCTCGCCATCAGCAGCTGGGACAATACCACCCAGAGCATTCACGATACCCGCTGTCGGGCCGACAATCGCAGTTGTCACACCACAGCAATTTTCGCTGATCTTAGACTGATCCCAGATGAAGCGGGCGCTGAGATTATCCGTTGGTTCCCAAAGCGCTTGGGCGCGGATATTAAAACGGCCAAGATCATTGAAATCGCCGCCGGATGTTCCGGCTGCTGGCTCGAAATAGCCGCCACGATCCTGATATCCACCGCCAAGACTGACGGCGAGCGTGTCTGTAAGACCACCGGTAATATAGCCTTTGGCATAGTTCAGGCCATAATTGCCGATCCCACCTTCAACATAGCCATTGGCGTCAAAATCAGGCTTGGCCGTGACAACGCTGACGACACCCGCGGAGGCATTCTTACCAAAGAGTGTGGATTGCGGTCCGGAGAGGACTTCAACACGTTGCAAATTCGGCAGATCGCCGATTTGAGCCGCCGCGCGGGAACGGTAGACACCATCAATAAACAGACCAACAGATGGCTCAATACCGATATTGTTACCGCCATTACCAAAACCGCGAATGGTCAGGGTCGTGTTACCCGCATTTTGCAGTTGGGATACACGGAAAGTCGGCACAACAGATTGAAGATCTTTAATGTCGAGAATTTGCGCCTTTTCAATCACATCTGCTGTCGTAACAGTCACGGCAACCGGTGTCTCTTGAAGGGTTGTATCCCGCTTAGTGGCACTAATGATGATGACATCATCAGCCGAAGATTGAGCAAAAGCGGGTGCGGTTGCGAGCAGGGCAAAGGCAGAGGCGGAAGCCGCCAGAAGGGTAGTTGTCTTGGTCATATTTCCCCAGTGGGTTTTGTGGATCGTGGACTTTGTCGCCACGGTTGAGATTTCAATTATATAGGAGAATACGATATGGCAAGTGATAGGGATGTGGTTGAAACAATTGCTTTCCGTCTGTTGCGGCCTTGCAACAACCCTGAACAGAGTGGTGACCTTTAGATCTGGGTCATTTATGATCCTCACATGCCAGCCCCCCTTCCCTTGACCCAAACAGATGCCCCGGCCCTTGATTGGTCGCGCCCGGACACGCCTGCGGCTTCGGATTTCGGCGATATCTATTTTTCAACAGATGGTGGGTTGGACGAAACGCGTGCTGTCTTTTTAAACGGTTGTGGGCTGCCGGAACGGTGGGCGGACACCGCCATTTTCACGGTTGCGGAAACGGGGTTTGGCTCCGGTCTAAACTTCCTTGCGACGTGGCAAATGTGGTTGAAGACACATGCAGCAGGTCAGAGACTGCATTTCGTCTCCATTGAAAAATTCCCGTTTGATGCGGAACAACTGGCCCGTGCACTTTCCGCCTGGCCGGAACTCGCCGAATTATCAGCGCAACTCATCGCGGCTTGGCCGGGACGTGTGAAAGGCTTTCACCGCCTTGAATTCGGCTCGGTGTCTCTCACGCTGATCCATGATGATATCTCGACCGCTTTGGACGCCGTGCCTTCATTGAAGGCAGAGGCTTGGTTCCTCGACGGATTTTCTCCGAGTAAGAATGAAGCGATGTGGTCAGAAGAAGTTCTGGCAAAAATCGGAACACGCTCTGCGGCGGGTGCCCGACTTGCGACCTTTACGGTCGCGGGCCATGTGCGCCGCGGCCTGATGGAGGCGGGGTTTACCGTCAAGAAACAACCCGGGTTCGGACGGAAACGCCACCGTTTGGAGGCCGTCTATGAAGGGGCTAAAACCGCGAGTAAAACTGAGGTCGGGAAGGTGCTTATCGTCGGTGCAGGTATTGCCGGACGGTCCCTCGCACGCGCGCTCAGACGACGCGCGATTGATTTCGACATCATCGATAATCGCGCACACCCGGCCGCCAGCGAAAATCCTGCTGCACTCGTCAAACCACGATTGGATTTGCAGGACCGTCCGGAAGCGCGGTTTTTTCTGTCATCTTATCTCTATGCATTACGGGAATATCAAGCTGAGGCTGTCCTCTCGCGCGGTGTCCGACAAATTCCGAAAACGCTAAAAGAAACGGAACGATTTGAAAAACTGGCGGCACAAAACTCCTTGGGCATGGACCATTTGAAATGGACGGGCGACGCACTGATCATGAAAAGCGCCGTCGTAATTGACCCGTCGAAAGTTTACGCAAATTTCGAAATTCGACGTGAAAATGCTGAGGACGCGATTTCAAGAGGCCCGTACAGCCACATCCTCTTCGCGGCCGGATACGGCATCAAAGCCCTTCTTCCCAATCTGGATATGCGCTTTTCGCGGGGGCAATTAAGCTGGGCCACAGAGGCCGTGGATGAGCCATTGGCCTATGGGGGTTACGTCATTCCGATGAATGGACACACATTGGTCGGGGCAACCCATGACCGTTTGGATGAGGGAGATCCATTTGAGATAAGGCCCAGGGATGATGAAAGAAATTTCGAGGCTTACTCTACCATAACAGGGCGAACTCTCGCACCCGCCAAACGACAAAGCCGGGCCAGCGTGCGTGTGACCAGCCGCGACACCCTACCCGTTATCGACCAGATAGATGATACAAAATGGGTGCTGACGGGATTAGGGTCGCGAGGCTTCACCTTTGCTCCGCTCCTCGCGGAAGCGCTGGTCTCTGAAATATGTGGCGAAGTCTCACCCTTGGAGCGGGCCGTGATAGCCCGCTTCCGACGACGCTAGTTAATCGCGGGCGTCAATGTCTATGTCTGCAGAGCCGGAAGTCTTTAGCTCCGCCACGCCCGTCACACGATCAACATAAATTTCACTGGAACCCGAGGCCCGGAGATTTGCATCCGTGACATCAGCTTCAACAGTAATGTCGGACGACCCGCTGGCTTTCACCATCAGCGTTTCTATCTCTCCGCCATCAATTTGCAAACTGGACGAGCCTGACACTTCAATTTCTGCCGTCTCCGCAAAGACGTCGCCTGTTTCCAAATCGCCTGACCCACGGGCGACGAAGACCATGTCTCCGCGAATATCACCGGTATCGACATCACCGGAGCCACGAGAACTCCCCGCGAAACCACCGTCAATATCACCGACATCCAAGTCTCCGGACCCGCGTAGGTCGGCGACCAAGCTTTCAATATCACCCAAGTCCACATCACCGGACCCGCGAGAATTTAAGATAACCGCACCTGAAATATCACCGCCGTCAATATCACTCGATCCGCGAATTTCGATATCAGCAGAGGCTGCCTCCCCGAAATCCAGATCGGCGGAACCGCGTGAGATGAGCTTCAGATCACCGTCAATG
>CALHPU010000023.1 GCA_938036435.1 uncultured Pirellulaceae bacterium
CCTTCGGGCTTGTATTTATACGCTTGGCGATTTCAAATTACTGACCGCTTTCGGCGCAGAATGCGAAATTTAATCTCAATCGTGCAACTTCAAAAAAACGCGTGATGAGGCCAGTTGCGTTAATCGAAAAATGAGAACCAAACTATCGCTATGACAAAAAGCTTCATTCATGACGATTTTATTCTGACCAACAAAACAGCGGTTGAACTGTATCACCGCTACGCGGCTGATCAGCCGATTATCGATTACCACAATCATCTATCGCCGGTAGACATCGCGCAGAACCGCAAGTTTGGCGACCTGTTTGATATGTGGATCGATCACGACCACTACAAATGGCGAGCGATGCGGGCCAATGGAGTCGACGAAAGTCTGGTAACCGGCGACGCGCATCCAAAGGACAAATTCCTCGCATTTGCGGCGACGGTACCCCATACGCTGCGCAATCCGCTGTATCACTGGACGCACTTGGAGCTGAAACGATACTTTGGCATCGATGATCTTCTTTCTCCCAAAACGGCTGAATCGATTTGGGAGAACGCGTGTGATCAGATAAACAACCGCTCAGATCTTCAAGTGCGTGGAATTTTAGAACAATTCAAAGTCACGGCGCTTTGCACGACCGACGATCCAACGGATGACTTGAGCCATCATGTCGAGATCGCGAACGACGAATCAATTGACATCGGTGTGTTCCCCGCGTTCCGACCAGACTGGGCGATGTTTGTGCATCGCGTCGAGGAATTCAATCCTTGGGTGGAAAAACTGGCGACCGTTTCGGGCGTCGAGATCAACTCGTTTGACAATTTTTTAGAAGCGCTCCGCCAGCGTCACGACTTTTTCCACGAGTGTGGTGCCAGACTTTCAGATCACGGCATGGAATATGTTCCGGACGATTTTTGTGATCAGTCAACCGCCGAAGCGATCTTTGATGCGGCGCGTGGAGGAAACACGGCCACTCCCAAAGAGCACGACCAGTTCTCGACTTTTATGCTGCTGTACTTGGCCAAACTAGATGCTCAAAAGGGTTGGACCAATCAGTTTCACACTGGCGTTTGGCGAAACAATAACACGCGTCTGTTCAACACCGTGGGCCGCGATCTTGGATGTGATTCTATCGGCGATACGTCGCAAGGACGTTCGCTGCAACGTTTTCTCGATCGACTGGATCAAGAAGAGGCGCTTCCCAAAACGATTGTCTACAATCTAAATCCCTCAGACAATTACGTGATCAGCACGATGCTGGGTAACTTTCAGGGCGATCTCCCCGGCAAAATGCAATTCGGCTCAGGGTGGTGGTACTTGGACCAGAAAGAGGGAATGCAGTGGCAGCTTAATACGCTCTCCAACACGGGCCTGCTGTCTCGGTTCGTGGGAATGTTGACCGATTCGCGCAGCTTCATGTCTTTAACGCGGCACGAATACTTCCGCCGAATCCTCTGCAATATGCTAGGTTCTGATATCGAGAACGGGGAATTACCCGGCGATATTGAAATGGTTGGCGATATGGTCAGCCGAATCTGCTACCAGAATGCGAAAGACTACCTAGGTTTAGTAGTTTCGTAGTAGCGAAACGATTTTGGTTTAGGGCGAAAACCAAGAGCGCAAGTATTTCCTTCGTCTTGTTGTGGTGAAATTTGAACTCTGAAAACCAAGACAATCCTGATGGCGAAAACCCCGATGGTGAAAACCCCGATAGCAATTTGCAGATATCCTCGCAGGCCGTCGAAGATGATTCGGCGATTGTGCTGGCGGAGCCGGTGGAGTCGCCTGAAGCGGCCTCGTCATTGCGGCCACGACCGCTTGGAGCAGGCGACTATTTGAGTTGGGCGGTCGTCATCCTGATCACTCTGTTTATTGCCGTCGAGACGGCGATGGGCCAGTTTGGAGAACACGAACCGCGCGAAACGACGGCGGCGGATTTGATGCAGATCAACCTGCAGTCAAAGGTTCTTGTCGGGCAGCGTGTAGTTGCGGAACTGCTTGAGCAAGAAGAAGCCGCACGAGATGATGCCAAAGACCTGCCCGCCGAAGACGCGGTTTCTGAAAAAAACGCAGCCGCAGAGACAAAGGGAGAAACGGCCGCCGAAACCACCGCCGAACCTGAGGCGCTGGACGCGGGAACTTACGAGCAACGGTTGTGTTACGCTATTTTGCTGTCAGAACTGCACGGTCCGCAGCGCGCCGTCGACTACTTCGAAACGCTGGATCAAAAAGTGGCCGACGCTAAATTTGAGCCCAATGAGACGCAGCGATCCTTGCGCTCGTCGATCGATGCGTTATTGGCCGATTACGCCGCCGGTGATTTTTCTCAGAATAGCATTTCTGATTCCGAGAAAGCGGAACTAGAAAAGCGACTTGGATTCTCGGGTGAGCTAATCCTCACTCCCAAGGGCGCTGACGACCAAGCCGGTCGTAAATGGGTCGAGCAAGTTGCTCAGAACAAGATCTATGCAGCGGGCGTCATTCTAATTTTCGGTATACTTTTTTTCATGGCGGGTATCGTGGCGGCCTGCACGATTTTGGGCGTTGTGTTCAGCGATTCATCGCCGATTCGGTTTGTTCCCAAGAATCAGGTTGGCGGCATCTACCTTCAAACTTTTGCGATCTGGCTGTTTGGTTTCTTTGGCATCCAACTCGCCTTGCCGTCGGTCATTGAAGCGCTCGGGCTTGAGGTCGACGCGCGGTTTGGGATCTACTTCAACTTTGTTGTGTTCTTTCTGTCACTTTCCGCATTAGTTTGGCCGATCATTCGAGGGCGCTCTTGGGGCGAGGTGTGTCATGATATTGGTTGGACCGGCGAGTCCTTTTTTAGGAACGTGGGGGTTGGAATTGCGACCTACGCGGCGTGGCTCCCGATGGTGCTGATCGGTATTTTCTCCGTTTTCATTTTGATGTTGTTGTTCCCCATGTCGACCGAAGTGGGCGAATTCGAATTGCCGGCGAGCCCAAGCCATCCGATTCAGCATCTGATGTCTTCTGGTGATTCGACAATCTGGATTGGAGTGTTCCTCGCGGCATGCGTGGCGGCACCAATCGTTGAGGAGACGATGTTTCGTGGCGTACTGTATCGCCACCTGCGAGAGCGCAGCATCCATTGGAACCGCGTGATAAGTGTTACCGTAGCGGCCATCGTTAACGGGGTGATCTTTGCAGCCATTCATCCGCAAGGCGTGTTGGCGATTCCACTGCTGACAACGTTGGCGGTCGGATTTACGTTGGCCCGGGAATGGCGTGGCTCACTGGTCAGCTCGATCACAATGCATGCGATTAATAACTCGATGGTCACGGCGATGATGTTTTTCTTGATGTAGGAAGCGAAATCGCCTGCGCCGGGCTATTGAGAGCAGCTCAGTTGGAATTTTTCTAACTCCACCTGCTCCAGCACCAGCCGCAGTTTCTTCTCATGTTTGCTGGGAAAGAGTTCGATAGTTAGTTTCTCGAAACGGCATTCCAAAGATGTTTGCGGAACAATCTCGATTAGTGCAAATGTTCCTGACATGACACGTTGCACCGTTCCTCGGTTGTTGGAAACGGCTCCTTCGTATTCCAAATAGAAACCTCGGTGTAGGGGCAGGTGAATCGCGGGGACAGTGGGATGGCTGATCGAGGGTTTGCTGGCGACCGCAAACGTCACCAATCCACCTTCGGATTGGAGCATCAGATCATAGTGCAAATCAAGTTCGGTTGCCTGTGTCGTGTCCGATCCTGCCAGATACTGACGCCGCTCAAGGGAGATTTGGCTGGCGGGCTGAGTGTGTTCCAGCACGACAAAACGGGAGCGATCCATACAGCATGACGCCAAAGACAAACAAGAAACGTAAACCAACTGCGCTGTGACCTTTTGCGGACTTCAGCTATCGGTACACCGATGCTAAATTGTAGCTCGCTGGGAAGTAGATCAAACCGCCAAAATCTCAGCACGCACCTTTCTTCTTTATCCCCTGACAATTCTAGCACACTACGTTATGCCCAACTCTGTCGCCATTGAAATTGTCCACTCGAGCGCTCAACAGAAGCGCTTTATTCGGTTTGCTTGGGACCATTACAAAGGCGACCCCAACTGGATTCCGCCGCTGCGATCGGAGATAAAAAAGCTGCTCAATTACAAACCGCATCCGTTTTATAAAAATGGAGAATCGCAGACGTTCATCGCCGTGCGCGACGGAAAAGATGTTGGGCGCATTGCCGCAATCGTCGACGGACACCACAACGACTACCACAAAGAGAAACGAGGCATGTTCGGTTTCTTTGAGTCAATCGACGATATCGAGGTCAGTGCCGCGCTATTTGATGCGGCCAAAGATTGGTTCGCAGAACGAGGAATCGAGCAACTGCGAGGACCTGCCAATCCATCTCAAAACTACGAATGGGGTCTGCTGGTCGAAGGGTTCGATTCGCCGCCAACGTTCATGATGACTTACAACAAGCCTTATTACGAACGCTTGATCACTGATTGGGGCTTCAAAAAATCGCAAGACATGTTTGCCTATGTGGGCCGCACAGACCAGCTCGATAGTTTAGATCCGAAACTGCTGCATGTTGTTAATTTGGCCATCGATCGTTTCAAAATCAAGTTGCGTCGCATTAGCAAACAGCATTTTGCTCAAGACGTCGAACACTTCCTGCAAATCTATAACAAGGCTTTGCCGGGACAGTGGGGGTTCACGCCGATGAGCCCAGACGAACTGAGAGAGACCGCAAGTGGGCTGAAGCATTTGGTGGTCTCAGAGATGACTTCGGTGGCAGAGGTCGACGGCAAACCCGTCGCCGCGGTATTTGGATTGCTCGACTACAACCCGCTGATCAAAAAGATCGACGGCAAACTGTTTCCTTTTGGGATCTTTCGAATCCTCCTAAATCGTAGAAAGATCAAGAAAATCAGGCTGATCAGCACCAACGTGCTGCCCGAATACCAGCGCTGGGGCTTGGGCGTGGCACTGTTGTCTCGTTTAGTACCCGAAGTGTTAGATTGGGGCATCACTGAGTCGGAATTTTCGTGGGTTCTGGAGTCAAATAAGTTGTCTCGTGGTACACTAGAGCGCGGCGGAGCCACAAAAACCAAGACCTACCGGATTTTTGATTATGATCCCGGTTCGTCAAATGAAGATCATCCAACGACGTGACCCGTCTGCCCGATGAACACTCAACACCCTTCTGTACTATTGTCTCTTTCCGCCAATCTCTAATTGATCGTTTGAGTTTTGATGAAATCCGATTGCGAAGTCGTTGTTACCGGGATGGGCGTTGTCAGCCCAATTGGAATCGGCCAAGACGAGTTTTACACTGCGTTGATGGAAGGCCGAAGCGGCGTCAGCGTCATCGAATCGTTTGAGCAAACGGATCTGCCGATGCGTATCGGAGCTCCCGTACGTAACTTCGAAGCCAAGAAATACGTCAAGCCGCGCAAGGCGCTCAAGATCATGTGCGAGCCGATCAAATTCGGCTGCGCTGCGGCATCGATGGCAACCGAACAGGCGGGTCTGTCAGGCACCGTCAATGAGGACGGAACCACAGTTCACCCTGTGTCACCCGACCGAATCGCTACCGTGTTAGGGACGGAGACATTTTTTGCTGATCCTTCGGAAGTCGCCCGAGTTTTCCGCAGCTGTATCGTGGATTCCGATTACCAGCACGATCGTTGGGGGGAATTTGCAATGCGACAGATCCAGCCACTGTGGATGCTGAAGTACTTGCCAAACATGGCCGCGTCGCACATTTCGATTGCCGCCGATGCGCGCGGGCCAAGCAATTCGATTTGCCAAGGAGCCGCTTCGGGGTTGCTGGCGATCATTGAAGCTGCCTCGCTGATTAAGCGCGGCGCCTGCGATGTGGTGCTTGCCGGCGGAACGGGTTCTCAAATGGCGCTTACCGCGATGCTGTACCGGGGTTCCGATCTGCTGAGTAAAAACATTCACGCCCCTGCTAGTGCCAGCCGACCGTTCGATGCAAATCGAGATGGAATGGTCGTTGGCGAGGGGGCGGGCGTGATGGTTTTGGAGAGCAAAGAACATGCGATTCAAAGAGGAGCCAACATCATCGCAAGCTTCAAAGGATGGTCCCGGCTATTTTGCGACCCAGATCGTACAGCCGGCGAGAAAAAAGAGGCTGCCATCGAATCCAGCCTAGCTCTGGCAATAGAAGATGCTGGCCTGAGTGCCGCTGATATTGGGTTAGTCAACGCATCGGCCAGCGGCGTCATTGAGGAAGACCGCCTTGAGGCACAGGCGATCGGTGCAGTACTCGGAGACGTTCCTGTTTCTGCACATAAAAGTAATTTTGGTAATCTGGGACCGGGGACCTCGGTAGTTGAGTTGATCGGTGGTTTGCTGGCAATTGAGCGCGGAAATATTCCTCCGACGATCAATTGCGACAACATCGACCCCAATTGCCCAGTCAACGTGGTCGCCCAAACCTGCGAGTTGGAAAAACTCTCGATCGTAAAGACAGGATTCTCGGCCACTGGTCAGATTGCCTCAGTCGTCTTCGCAAAAGAGGATGGAGCCTAAAAAGATGCGGGGGCTCAGCCTGACCCGAATTTGTTTGGTATGGACGGATTGGGGTATTTTGACCTGTTTGATCGGCAGTAGCGTTCAAGATCTCGTTCGGTGTCCGAAATCACGTTTTTTGCATCCTCAACGTTAAAATCCTTGCCGATAAAGTATCAACTGTCGGAAATTCTAATGCGAAATTGCATTAAATGCCGGATTAGATAGCATTGACGCTTCGCGGACTCGATGGCATTCAGCACACCCGTTGACGGGGATTGCCTAATCCTTATACTTTGCGAAACTAATCAGCGGGGATCTCCCTCCCTGTCAACGAGCAATCACACCAAGATAATTTAAAGGATTGACCATGTTTAAAAGGTTGCTAACAGGCAGCACCATTGCTTTGGGGTTGTCGGTCATCTTCAGTTCACCTGTGAATGCAGATGTGCTAAACCAGCGTGACACGATCAACGGTACGCAACAAACGATTACCGACGTTACTCCAAGTGGATTTATTACGAGTATCCCTCGTACGATCAACGTGGTTGAAAACGAAGTGATTCAGGACATTTCGGTTACGATCGAAGGTCTTCAACATACTTTCGCAGGTGACTTGGTTGCTTCGCTTTCGCGGGCAGATGCCAACGGCAACTTAACTACAATTCAGCTGTTCGATCGGATCCAACTTGCCAACGGCCCTAGCGGCAACTTTGGTGACAGTTCAGATTTTGACGGCAACTACACATTCTCCTCGTTTGAATCGGATCCAACAAATGGATCTAATCCGGCGAGCATCTGGTCTGCGGCGGACGATATTCCGACAAGTGACGTTATTCCAGTCTCGCAGGCGAGCCAGTTGGTCGCAGACACGTTTTTTGACTCTATCCCGAATTCGTACTTTGCCACCGATTCGGTTGAAACCCCGCTTTCTTTCGCAACTAATCCAGACGGTACCAATCGTTTTGCAGGTCAGTCGACTGCGGGAGAGTGGACCTTTCGAATTCAAGATGAGAACCAGCAGAATGTTGGCTCGTTTACAGGTGTTACGATCAACTTTCAGTCGACTGCTGCTATTCCGGAGCCTAGCTCGGTTGGTTTGTTGGCTGTAGGAGCCATCGGTGGATTCTTCTATGTCCGACGCCGTAAGAAGAACGAAGAGAAGGCTGCTGAAGAGACAGCTTAAGCTCGAATAGGTTGCCGATCGAATAGCAGTATCGGTCACAAGTGAAGACCAGTTTCAATAGACACTGGTCTTTTTTTGTGCGCCGAGCGTTAAGTTCAATGGCTTTTCTCCATGCAGCGCTTGAGTGGGGTGGTCTACCACACGTGCGTTAGCCTCAATGCACTGCTCAGCTCGTAACGAAGATCACGCCGACGATGTGCATCAATACCGTCAGCCAGAACTTGATTTGGAACGAAATCTTCTGCGTCTTGTGGCGGAAGATTTGCTGAGCCAGAAATCCGCCGGGCCAACCACCGACCGCATCGATTGAGTGAAGTGTTTTCTCCGGGACACGCCGGCCATTTTTCTTTGCCTGCCGTTTGTCCCAACCGTATGCCAAAAAGCTGACGGGACTAACGATCGCGAGCATGACCAACCAGATTTGAAGAATTGACATAGAGCTCCGACCAATAAAAACAGGGAGACCGCAATAGTATCAGTATCAGCAATCCAAAGCCTCCGGGGAACGCCAAATGGGATCCTAGTGGTTTGTCAGGGATGGAAGTTAGAGTATGTCACCGTAGCCGGATTCGCCAGACTTCGGTTTTATACTGCTGAACTGAATTCTGGCGAATCCAGCTACCCTAAAATTAAATGTTGACAGACCACTAGAGCGTTGAAGAACTTTCCTTCGGTGTTTTTGCGCAAGGTGCGTGACTGAAGCTCAGGTCGAAACTAGTGGTTGACTTGATTTTGGGTGCCATGAAAAACAAGACACTATGCTTCACGCCTTACCGAGAAGTGTCACGAACAATTAGGGGCATGCTTACGCGATAGAACAGGTAGCGGTAAAGCTGGCGTGAGCATGTTTCTGGTATACGCTTAAATCAAGCGTTGGAGATCACGTAAACATGGCACCCCGGCCTCAGAAATGGCTGCAAAGGGACAGCTGGAACACTTGAGGATCAAAAACAGGATTTAGTTGGGAGATTATCCGAAAATTCAATTCTTGGGCAGGCCTTCCTCGGTTTGGCGAGGGTTCTTGCGCACAACCAGCTCAACTTGGTTTGTTTCTGGTTGAATGTCCCACTCCAAATCAGAAGTCCGATAGTCAAAGTAGGCTTTGTTCACCAAAGCACCATGATCATGTTTGATGTCATCGCTATATTTTGCTGTCAGATGGGTACCTGAAATTTGTAAGACAATGATTTTGTGCTTTCCTTGGACAGCTCCATCGCCCTGTTCATAGGTTCCGACAGTAAACGACCCGTCTCGGTTAATTTTGCCCCGTGCATTGATTTGTTGGGCGTCATTATAAAACTCAATGTCGCCAAACTTAGGAAACGAACCGTCCTTGAAGCGAATCGTGCCTTCGACAGGGTAGGTCGGCAGTTGACCGGAATCGCAACCGGCGAGAGTAGGCAGCAACATTACCGCAAGGCACATCAAAATGACGGATTGAAATGTGAAGCTTCCGCGCTTACTTTTGTTCGTCATTGGCTTTAACAGTGGATACCATCCTGTTTGGCGGCTATTGGATACTTGGGGTACCGCCATCATGACGATTGCAGATCTGACCAAGGGTCACAGTATCAATTCCATTTTCGATGGATCGCGTGCTGCCATCGGTAAAGACAAAAGTACAGGTCCCCGGGTGCCAGCTGCCAAAACCAAAAACTTGGCTCAGCGGCTGGTCGGACATCCCCAGAATTGGAACTCCCGGCCCGCCGACACGCGTGAAGGCAGCCAACTCCTCACCATTGTAAATTGGGCCATTGTAAGGGGTTGAGTTCAGGTTTTCTGGAGACACGTGCAGTTCTCCAGCAAGGACCGTATTGCTTGATCCATCGAGGATACTAGCGTAGCTAATTCGGTCCAGCCAGGTCAATTTTTCGTCACTGCCCTTTTCCGCCTGAGACGAAATGATCACGCCAGTCCCGTTTCCACCGTAGTAATAGTCTGTCGCGGCACCAATTGACCCCGGCGATAAGTCTCCATGATTACCGGCGTAGTCTCCAGTGGCACCACCAACAACTTCGATCTCGACAAAACCACCACAGCCGCAAGGCGATGTGACGAGTACGTCTTCGGTTTGTGTCGGAGCTTGGGCGTTATCCACGGTTCGGCGAGATGGACAAATGAACGACGTGAGAGAGCGTGAAACGGTCTCCTCTGGCTGGTCTCTGTATGACTTCGAGAGATCCCACTGGTTGTAGAAAGCTTGCTGGTCCATGAAAGGCAAGATGCGGACCAGCCAAGAAGGCTGATCACTACCTGCATCACGCGGTGCCACCGCATTCTTTTTGGGATACAACCTAGCCGGCGGAAACGCTTCGTGGCTATCGTGAAACATCACCGTTGCCAATCCAATTTGACGCAGGCGATTGAGGCACTGGGTTCTTCTAGCGGATTCACGGACCTGCTGGACAGCTGGCAAGAGCATGCCAATCAAGATCCCGACGATCGCGATGACGACCAGCAGCTCCACCAATGTGAAGCCACGTTTGTAGTTTTGAGATAGAAAGCCACCCATATAACCGACCCACACCGCGTTGTTTTTTGACAGCCCGTATTGGATTCCGCCAACGTATCATTATCCCCCGAGAATCGAGTATACAACGCAGCAATCAAACTACAAGAAACTTTCGATAAGGTTTAACGTTTGAGTGAATTGTGGAACATTTGGGGCTAAAAGCGTCGCCATACCCATGTTCAAGTCAGATTTGCTACCTTCGCACGCCAGTAATCTGAAGCATCATTGCTCTCAGTTCAGAAGCTGAGATGCCGATTTTCGAGCGGAAAAAACGATAGAGCCCGTCTGTTATTTCACACCAACTTTTTCCAAAACCAATCTCCGACCCGAAAGCCGCTGGCCGCAATCTCCTAGATCTTCTTCACCGACACGACGGTCGAATGAAAGGCCTGCTGACCGGTGATTGGGTCTGGCGCGATGGGCATGATGCGGTTTTGGTTCCAGCCGTTGCCGGTGTTCTGCTTCCACTTGGATTGATCGCCTGCAGACTGATCCTCCCACCACATATTGCGTTCCCAGTCCGGATCGCGATAGGTCGCGCTGTCGGAGCCTTGCGTGATGGATCCGTCGGCTGCCCCGCCATCGGAAGGCCCCTTCATGGCCTTGGCAACATTGGTGTACTCCCAGTGGCCGCAACTGTTGCTCATCGCAATAGCGCGCGGATTGATACCCGGCATGGTCACAATAGGAACACGCATCTTCCCCGCCACCAGACGACCCGATTCATCGCGGTCTCCATGGACAAGGTTGGGGTTGGAGCGTTCGAGCATTTTCGAAAAATACCCCGTCAGCTCGATCCAGTCTCCATCCTTGAGTCCGTATTTCTCAGCCGTTGCAGGATTAAGCCAAGCAGGGTTCGAGTGAACGATCTCCGCTAACCATTTCAGGTTCATCGTCCGTCCGTGGTTGTGAACGTTCCACTTGAACGAGGTCATGACCAGTTCGTCGTCGGCAATTTCTTGATGCTCGATCGGTTGCATCCAGACGGGCATCTCATCGATTTCCACATCGTAGCCCTCGTGCTGTTTCGGACGCGGCTTGGTCTTGCTCATGCTACTGGCCTTGATCAAATCCGTCGTGTCCTTGTTTAAACCCGTCTGGCTGACGAACAAAGACCGAATCTCAAACTTGCGGCTCGGCGTTTTAAAACCACGAACAGCTTTTCCATCGATCATGATTCCGATACCTACGCCGCCTTTGGTAATCACACCGGTCTCGGTATCAGTTTCCGCCCCAGCGATTTCGTCTTCGCTTAGCGCAACGGCGTAGGGCTCGTAGAACGGCTCACGACTTTCGTCTTCCCAAGCCCCTTCTTCTTTCAGACGTTCCAAGCCCGATTTGCCTGTCTTCGGATTCTCGGGAACGGCCTTAGCCCACTCTTGCATGTACTCTTCAACATCTTCCTTGTACCACTGTTCCATGCCACCGCCGATCTTCACCGCCAGTTCTGGGAAGAACTCCCGCACGTCTTTGGCTTCCCCCAACGGTTTGACCATCGGCATCCGCAGTCCGATATACGGGCGAAGGTTGTAGCTGCCACGCGCGTCCAGATCCCAGCGTTCTAGATACGTCGTCCAAGGTAAAACGATATCGGCGTAATGAGCCGTTTCGTTGTAGAACGGGTTGATCGACACGTGGAACTTGATCAAGTCTTCATTGCACATGACTTCTTTGGTCAAGGATTCCTCCGGCCAAGTGAGCGGGGAGTCCAAATTGTAAGTCATGTAGGCATCGATCTTTGCCCTACCCTGCATCAGATACAGGTAGATGATTTCGCCAACCTTCATCCGCCGCCAAACATTGGCCAGCGGAAATTCGGGTGGATCTTCTAGAACGTTATAGTTCTTTGCCCCCGGCGGCATGGCGGGCGTTTGGGCGGCCGGGTCCAAACCACCCCACGGCGACCAGCACCAACCGCCTTTTTTCCCGACGCTGCCAACCAAAGCGTTTAACAAACCAATGGCACGGTCGTTGTAGAAGCCGTTCAGATGTGCCGAACTCCCACGGTTACACATTGTCGTCGCCGCCGGCGCGGCTGCCGCAAACTCAAGTGCAATGCGACGGATGTCGGCTGCCGGGATACCGGAAATTTTCTCCGCCCACTCAGGCGTGTTGGATTTTAAGTGTTCTTTCAATTCGTCAATGCTGGAGGTCGTCCAAGAATTAATGAATTGCTCGTCGTAGGCTCCTTCGGCGAGGATGGCGTTGGACATCGCCAAGGCAACTGCTCCATCGGTGCCGGGAAAAGGCGAAAACCATTCATCACTGCCGCCGGCGGTGTTGGAAAGCCTCACATCAAAGGTGACCATTTTTGCACCGTTTTCAAAACGTCCGTTCTGAATTCGATTGGCAAAAGGTACGTGGCCTTGATGAGCCTCGAAGGCGTTGGAGCCAAAGTTGAGGATGTATTTGGAGTGCTCGACGTCGTTGAGATCCCAGTCACTTTCCCACAGGTAGGTCAAGTTTGCCGCGCGGCGGTTACCGCTGCACAGACTACGATGAGAGAGTTGTGTTTTGGTGCCGAACGCATTTAGGAAACGTTTTAGCGCGTCTTTAGAACGCTGGCGGCCTTGGTGGAAAGCGAAATTTTCTGGCTTGCCCGAATCGCGGATGACGCGCAGTTTGTCCGCGATCTCCGTCGTCGCTTCATCCCAAGAAATACGTTTCCACTTGCCTTCACCGCGCTTACCGACGCGCTTCAGCGGATATAGCAGACGTTCGGGATGATACTGGTGATTCAGCCCCGCGTGGCCACGTGCGCACAGGCGGCCTCGACTGTTGGGGTCGTTGGGATTGCCTTCAATTTTGATAATGCGGTCGTCTTTGACGTGACCAATGATTCCGCAAATGGTGCTGCACAACTGACACATGCCAGGAACTTTTTTGGTGCCGACGTATTTGTTTTTGTCTGGCCAGTTGCGTTTTGCTTGAGGTCCCGGAAGCTGGCAAACCCCGGGCGTTTTCTCGGTGCCCAGCGGATAGGCTTCTCCCTTCAGTCGCCGCCATTTCTCCATATCGATGCCCTGCTTGGGACGCGTGCGTTTGGGCGGCTCAGAATCTTCGCTGGCGCGGCTGTTATTACCAAAGGCGGCTAATACGGATCCAGATACCAGTGCGGCACCTAAACCGAGAAAGCCTCGGCGATGGTTGCCGTTTGATGTGGCGTCAGTTTCGACTACCGGAAGAGGCTTGTTGGATTGGCTTGATTTGGTTGGCATGATGCTAAATTGGAGTTGGGGGTTTGTTCTTACTTCGTGAAGAGCCTGACTTTCATCTGACGCAACGTTTGAAAATGGAAATTTCCTCGCTTACGCGTTTGGGAGTGGCCCCTTTGAGATCGGATTTCGCATTCTAAATTAATAAAACGCTCGCAAATTTGAAATTGCGAAGCGTTCCAATACAAGCCCGACGCGCAAGCGAGGGAATCGGAGAGCAGCGGAAGTATCCGCTCGCTCGCGCTTCGGGCTTGTATGAGTGCAACTTCAAAACTGACGTGTCGGGTTAGTGTTTAAAGTTGAAAACCACGACAACCTAAAACTACTTTTCTTTCCAGTTGTAAATATTGTAAGCGTCGGGACTGTAAGACTGCCCCTCGACGGGAACGCGATTTTCGATTTCGGCTGGGGCATCACCGGCAAACCACATCCGCGGCTTGGTTTCTTTCTCGCCACGCAATTGAACCAGCGGCAGGTCGTTTGCCTTGGCTGCCGTCATCGCGCGGGAGACTTTCGAATCAGGATCGTTCAGATCGCCGAAGTAAATCGCGTCGGCAGGGCAGGTCGTCGCGCAAGCCGGCTCCATGCCTTCATCAACGCGGTGATAGCAGTTGTGGCACTTGACGGCTTGATTGGCGACTGGGTCCATATAGATCGCGCCGTAGGGACAGACTTCCACACACGTTCCATGGCCGCAACAAGTTTCATAGTCGACCACGACGCTGCCACCACCACCTTTATGCAGGGCTCCACACGGACAAGCTTTAATACACGGCGCGTCTTCGCAGTGCTGACAGGCCATTGGCAAAAACATCCGGGCAACTTTAGGATATTCGCCGACGTCTTTGTAGAAAGTCTGGCGAATGTAGTTCCCTAGCGGCACATCGTTTTCGGCTTTGCAGGAAACCTCGCAGCCGTGACAACCAAAACAGCGTCTTGTGTCGATGAACCAGCCGTATGCTTTGCCATCGTCAGGCGCCTTCATTCGGTCCTGCCAGTATTCTCGTGGCTGAAACAGATCAGACGAATCGGTGGCATCTGATTTGGCTGCTGCGCTGGCGACGGTGCCGGATGCAATCGCGCTGGCCGATGTCTGCATAAACTGTCGGCGGCTTTGCGACAAATCGTCGGTGGCAGCTGATTCTGCTCCGGTATCGGCCAGTTGTTTTGATGAACCGAGATGAGAAATTGATTTCGAGACTTCTTCGCCTGAGGGCGCATTTGAGTGCGAATCTGACATAGCCGCCATTTGCTAACTGAAACTGGGAATCAAAGAAGACCCAGTTAATCAGATGGGGCGGGGTGTGTCAAAGCGGGTAGACAAGGATATCACCATCGCAGATTAAAGAATGTATCTGATATTATCCACAAGTTTTGAAGATCGGTCCCGAAAAAAACCGCTTTGGTCGCCTCGTCGATACAAAGAAGAACAGCGACACTGGTCTGGTCGCTGTTCCTCGTTGCACATATCTGATAAAGCCCGTCTGACCTAAGATCTCTTGCGTCGAGCAACCACGCCACCAATTGCCAAAATCATTAGTATTGCTGACGAAGGTTCGGGGATAG
>CALHPU010000024.1 GCA_938036435.1 uncultured Pirellulaceae bacterium
AGGGTAGCTGGATTCGCCAGAATTCAGTTCAGCAGTATAAAACCGAAGTCTGGCGACTCCGGCTACGATGACACACTCTAACTTCCATCCCTGACAAACCAGTAGTATGGTTTTGCACACGTCGGGGTGTTAAAGCGGTCTGGAAATATTTTAGAGCTTGGGCTGAAAACTGTGTCTCTCTGCGATCGTTTTCTGCAACGGGTGTCAAATGACCCCAAGCGTCAGTTAAGGCTGAAATGACCGGTTCAGCAACCGTTTTCATACAAAACCAATTTAGCCCGTTCAATTTATTTCGGTGTTCCAATAAAATTCGGCAACGGAAACGATGTGAAATTCGTTTGAGAACCACCCCCAAGAAATCATTGAGGCATACACGTGGCAAATACGCTTTCCCCTCCCGCAAGACCTGACCACACGTTCAAACGCATCGCAATCTTGTTCGCAGGAGGCCCTGCACCAGCTGCAAACGCGGTTATTTCTGCAGCAGCGGCCTCGTTTTTGAGAGCGGGTGTCGAAGTGATTGGAATCAAGCATGGCTACTCTGCATTGTCTGAATTCGACGGTTCGACTGAACTTGAAGAAGGGAAAGATTTCATCAAGCTCACGCATCGAGTCCTTGGCCGCACCCGTAATTCGCAAGGGATTATGATCGGGACGGCCCGAAGCAATCCCGGGAAATTTATCGCCTCACCGGCGGACCTGGACGATTCTGAGAAAACCGCACCGATGGCGCGGGTGGTTGCGGGTCTGAAGTCGATCAATGTTGACGCCCTGATTTCGATCGGTGGCGACGACACGCTGAAGACGGCCAACAAATTCAAGCTGTATCAGGAAAAACATAATGACGGCAAAGTGTTGCCAGTGGTTCACTTGCCCAAGACAATCGACAACGACTACCACGGAATCGATTTTACTTTCGGTTTCTTCACGGCTGTTGACTTTATCGCAACCGAGTTGCGGACATTGATCCACGACGCCGAAGCGACTCGTTCGTATTTCCTGACCGAAACGATGGGGCGTAGTGCCGGGTGGTTGTCTTACGGAGCCGCGATCGCGGGAGAAGCGTCGTTGGTAATCAGCGTCGAAGACGTGATGGCCGGGTACTTGGTCGAAGAAAGTTACTCCGACGCTGCGGGCAATACTCAAACGCGACAATGCATGGACATGGATCGCGTCATCGATCGGATTGTAAAAACCATGCTCGCTCGCGAGGCTGAAGGAAAAGAGTACGGAACGATCGTCGTTGCCGAAGGCTTGGCTGAGTTTCTTCCGTTTAGTTTTGTTGAAGGCGTTGAGCGTGACGACCACGGCCACATCAATATCTCGAAAGTGAGTTTGTTCTCGATCCTGTCTAAAGCAGTTGAAAAAAGCTACACCGAGAAAACGGGCAGAGTTCGATTGGTGAAGGGGCTACAGTTGGGTTACGAGGCGCGGTGTGCAAAGCCACATGCGTTTGACGCGATGCTCGGTAGCCAGTTGGGCGTCGGAGCGTTCCGAGCGCTGGCCGAACAGAAACTCAACGGCGTTATGGTCAGCGTGACGGGGCAATTGGATTTGCATTACGAGCCATTTGAGAATTTGGTTGACCCTGAGACATTGGTTACCGTCGTACGCTATATCGATACCGAGAGTGACTTCCACCGGCTTGCACGGTTTTTGGAGACGCACGTTAACGACTAAGGCCAGTGAATTACAATGCGGCCGCCGGCCAAGCGTTTTGCGTGGACGCGGCCCCGATGATTCGACAAAAGAAAGCAGGAGCCGGATTGAATCTTTTGAAGTTGCACATTTGAGAGCAAATTTCACATTCTATTCGACAAAATGCACGTCAATTTGGAATCGCGAAGCGTTTCAATACGAGTCCGACGCGCAAGCGAGGGATGCCGAAATCCTCGGAAATGTCCGCTCGCTCGCGCGTCGGGCTTGTATTTGTGCAACTTCAAAAATTGAATCCGAGGTCCTGCTTTTGCGTTGGAAGAGGTCGTTAAATTTCTCGAAGCTCAATGGCGTAGATAGGGGAGCGTACTACGCCAGTGTTAGAAAAACTGGCAACCCCATGCGAGAGGCGGGAGTCTAGGCTTGTGGGTCTAACTCACACGAGGGTTGCCAGCTGCGTCTCGGTGTCAGGTGACACCATGTGTATTGGTTCTGTAGAGGCGTTGCGGCAAGTTCATAAAAGGGTTGCAGTAACGTAGCTCAACTGTCGGACTCTTAGAGTCGCTTTTTCGCCTCTCGGAGGGCTGCCAGTTACAGACAATCCAAAATCTAAGGCGTAACGATCGACTATCGATCTTCGTCCATGTTTTCGTTCCACTGATCTTCCTCAGATTTTTCTTCAGTCGATTTTTTTGGGTCGTACATTAGCTCTTCAGGTGATTCAATCTGACGGTACCCAAGTCTGCTGAGGACTTCCAAGATTTCGCTGCAGGTCGGGAACATCCGTCCGCTGGCCCTTTTGTATTCGTCCATGGCGTGCATGAATTGAACCTCTGCATCAGTGTACTCACGCTCGCAGGTGGTTGGATCGATCTGGCGGCGACGCTTACGACGCTCCACAGGAGGAGCAACGTTTACTTTTCGACGTCCGGTTTCGTTCATGAGCTCGATCTCTTGCGGAGAGGATTTCTTTTTTGATGCCGTCTTCTTTGTCGCTTTAGATTTGGCTGAAGTCTTTTTTGTGGATGTTTTCTTTGCAGATGAAGTTTGTTTTGCTTTAGCCATGGGAAGTCTTTCGTGGTCAGGGGAAACCGGTTAACGTTGTGTTTAGTAAACGATCAGTGATGACGTTGAAAAAATACAGCGCTAGGAAAAGATGACGGGGTAAAATAGAAACTTCCCTTCAGATAATGCTTTCCGGTTAGGCAAACAGACCGCCTGTGTGGGTTGTGTCGGTTGAGAAAGGCAGTGGGGACGTTTTTGGCCAGCTTTGGTTCGGAAATTCATGCGAGCCGTCGGTTCTATATGGCACTCACTGCGGAACCCAATCATCAAATTCAAGCTGCTCTTAGGGGAGTTCTTGGTAGGGCTTTCTTGGTGCGGTTTTCTCGGTAGCCGATACCTTCAAAAGATTGGAGGATTTGCACTTTTGCGGTCGAAAGTCTTACGACTTCCGCTACCTTTAATTCAGTCCAAATGTCTCAACTGAGTCCTGTTGGCCACCGGCCCAACATTGAGCCGGTGCGGGGTCTCAAAAGCTGAAATAGCCGGCCAATAGAGCAGGCGACGGTGGCCGAGACTTTGGGCTCTTGGTGCCAGCAGGCGGCTCTGGCCCGTATTGCAATGCTGGCGGTGGGCCTATAATCAAACACGCCTTGATCGGATGCCGCTCATAAGCCCGACAAGGTTGCCACTAAAACTTGACGAAGACCCGAACAGGAATACCCATGCGAAATTCGTTCTTGACTCTTTCATGTGCACTAGTTTGTGCTTTGGCCATCGGCTGCGAATCGCCGTCAACGACCCAGTCCGACGGCAAGGCCGATATGCAGTCCCATGACGACCATGGCCATAGTCACGATGACCACGGTCACAGTCACGATGATCACGGTCACAGCCACGACGAAGGTGCTCACGAGGTTAAAGGTGAGGAGATGGGGCCGAACAAGGGGCACATCGTCCGATTGGAGCCTGCCGACTACATGGCCGAGTGGCGGCACTATATGGGTAACAACGTTATTCGCATTTACGTTTTGGATTCGAACAAGAAGACGGTCGCCGTCAATGGTACGGTAACCGTTACGCCGGAAACTGGAAAATCAAAGGATCCGTTTGAGCTGGTCCCTGAGGACGCCGACGACCAAGGGAAGACTGGCGTATTTATGTTGGACGAGCAAGCGTTGTCCAACGCAATGAATTTGGGTGTCGTGATTAAGTTTGAGATCGACGGCAAAGAGTACTCGGGAAAGGTGCCTCCTCATCCACCTCACCATCACTAATTTAGCTTGTGGCGGCGGACATTCCTTAAACCTTATCAGGTGACAATTTTTCGATGGCTTCCTATCAAACCGCAACTTGGATTCCCGGATGGTATGAATTGGACCAAACGCTTGCCCTCGGCGAGCGTCAGAAGGTGTGGTTTTTTCAGACGCCACCAGACGGGGTGGCCGTTGAAGGTCCAACGCCAGATTTCATTTTTTTCAACCAGCTCGATTCGACAACTAACTGTCAAGTTCGATTCGCCAAAGTGGTCGAAATGTTGCATCCGACACTAGGTCCGCTTGCGAAAATTGACACTGACGGATGCGACTATATTTTTTTCCCCGTCGATGGCGAGGAAGTGGTCGTCAATGCAGAAGAAGACCCGGGCAACACCTACGATGAAAATCTCAACATCGATCAATGGACCGTGTTTGTTAAACTCGAAGACGTCTCTGAACCTGTCGTCGACGCGGTTTAGCGGAGGCACGCGGTTGGCGTCTTATGGTTGGTTGGCGCTTCTCGCGTACGTGTTGCTGCCGCTGCAACTTGTTTTTGGCCAAACGCCTGTCCCTGCGAATGCTCCGGCGACAAATTCAAAATCATCGCCCGCGGTTCAACCGAAGGTGCCCGCCGGTTTGTCCAGCCTTTCCAATCGGCCGGTCATTTTGTCCGCCGAAGCACATGCCGGTCGGCCTTACGGGATCGCAAAGGTCACTTATCGGTTGGCCGATAGTGACGAGGTGATCGCCCGCACAGGTGCGGTGCTGCTGACCGAAGCCAATCAGCGGGTCAGTTTTCCAGTTATCTCTAGTACGCCACTGAGAAAATTTTTGGCAAACTTCATCCGAGTTCGCCGTGATGATACGCGTGATTCGAAGACCTTTTGGTTTCTGTTTACCGGTGACGCACCTCTTACCATTTCGGTTCATGGCAGTGATGTAGAAACTTTGCAGATCCCAGTCACGTTCGACCAGCCACGTCAGTACCAGCGTTTTGTCAGGAACTGGTGGCAATCTTTTGTCGTAACTAGTTCTCAACGCGTCAACGAGGGTGATTATCCGTTGATGGTGGAGACGTATTTGTCAGCACTGGTCGGCCGCCGCTTGGGGCTCGACACTGGCGTGAATCGCTCGCGCCGTCGAGATTCGTGGACGCAGGTTTTTGAATTGTTGTTCGATGTTGAGTCGTTGAGGATTGACGGGATCAACTCGGTGATGTCCGGGCAGATCGATCCGGACGTCGCTACCCTTGATGTTCCCAATGAAATTCAGTGGACACCGCTGACGGTAAAAGATTTGCCGGCCAATGTTGAGGTCGAAGCGATAGCGGGAAGCGTCCCGCGTGAGTGTTTCTATCTGCGTTTTGGCAAATGGGAAAATCAGCTGTGGCTGCAACGATTGACCGAGGAGTTTGGCGGTGATCTCGGTAGAATGATCCAGTTGCGAGGCTATAAAGCGCGCATTCAGTCTAAATTCCTGAACCAACTGGCGATTCAGTCAAGCGAATTCGACAAGCTTTTTGGTGGGAGATTGATTAAGGATGTCGGCGTGGTCGGCATGGATACCTATTTCGACAATGGGGCTGCAATCGGAGTCTTACTGCATGCCAGTGATTCTAGATTGCTGTCCTCGAATCTTAAAGCCAAGCGTAAGGCTTTCGCCAAATCACATTCTGAAGATGGCGTAACCATCACCACGGAAACGCTCGACGGTCAGGAGGTTGAGTTACTCTCTGCGCCAGACAACCGCTATCGTTCGTTCTATGCGGTCGCCGGCGATAATCATTTGATGACGACCTCGCGCACTTTGGCCCGTCGGTTTCTTGAGTCGTCACGGGGGATAGACAGCCTTGCGGAGTCGGACGAATTCAAATTCGCAAGATATACGCTGCCACTTGCGCGGGACGACACTCTGTTTGTGTATCTGCCAACAGCCTTTATTCAACAGTTGCTTAAACCAAAGTTTCAAATTGAACTTCGGCGTCGTAACCAAGTCGTGACTGACATGGTGTTGTTGGAACTGGCTCAACTTACAGCTGCCAGCGAGTCTTACGCTTTCGGCAGCGTCAAGGATCTGGTTGAAGGAGGCTACCTGCCCGATGGTTTCGGACGCCACCCTGATGGTAGTCAGTTTTCCGACAGTGGCGAGGCCAAGCGGTGTTCGGTTCGGGGTAGACGTGGGTTTTTTACCCCAATCGCAGATATGGAAGTTTCGCGAGTCACGGCAATCGAGCAACAGTGGTTTGCTCAACGCGCGAATTTTTTCTCGGGCAACATTCGCTCGCTTGACCCGATGGTGATCGCAGTCAAGCGGTACCAGCAAGAGGACAAGATCGAACGTGTGGTTTTCGACGCGCGGATTCTTCCCTTCGGCGAGGATAAATACAACTGGCTGTTCAGTCGTTTGGGGGAACCTTTGGACAGTGAGGTGGGGGCGATTAATGACGATATCATTCGATTTGAGGGGAGCATTCGCGGCAGCGAAAAAACTGGTGGACTATCGCACCATGTTTTTGCTGCGGTTCAGGACTTTCTTGATCCGTCGGTCGATCTGAAGCCGAAGTCGTTTTTGGCGATGCTGGAAACTTTTCGAGAGACGCCCGGATACATTGGTGCGTGGCCAAATTTGGGATTTACTGACTGGCTGCCTAAGCTTGGCGGACAACCCGATGCATTTGGATATACCTATTCGGGGATTCTAAAACTATGGCGTTTGCAATGGCAGGGTTTCAGCGTTATTTCATTTGATCAGCGGCGATTGGAAGACTTGAAAAAATCACTTAAGGTGACGCCCAGTTCTAGACCGGCTCATGTGCGCTTGAAAGTCGGCGATTTGGCTTCGTCCAAGATCAGAGTATGGGCGAACACGTTGAACTTTCGACGTAGTTGGCAGGCGTCGATTGCCAACGTGCGGCTACTTAATATGCTGCACCAGCAGTTTGCGATTCCGATAGAACGCACCGTCGAAGTGGCGCAGGAGATTTTGGACGTGGATTTAGTGTGTTCGCTTGGCGGTCAATATGACACAGTTGAGCTTCCGTCAGGTCGCACGATATGGGCTTCCGATGCGTGGCCCAGTTTTGATGCGAGGGTTTTGCCAGACCAATATGTGGCTCCACTGTTGAAGTGGTTTCGTGGGTTGGAATTGGAAGTCGTCAAAGAAGAGACGCAGTTCAAGGTCCATGGGATTCTGGACATCCAACGCACCGGCGAAGGCAAGTTACCCGCGTTCGATCTATTCAAGGGGTTTGGGAAGCTATTCGGCGGTGAATAAACCGATGGTTATCCCGCCGCCGAAGTTGGCGAAACCTGGCTTCTGCTGGCTGCTGGACCTACCCCAATGCGATGACGCCAGTGCAAGCGGCACACATTCCGCACCCACCACAGCCTCCGGTCGATGATGTGGATGAATCGACTTGCGCATTGCCGGCTGACGAAGTGGTGCCCTGAGCTAAATCGGCGGTCGGTGGATTTACTTCAACTGAAGTTGCCGAGCCTCCAACTGGGCGAGAGATCGAGCTGGCGAGCAAGGTATTGCGTTGCCCCGCGGTGATTAGGTCTGTACTTGCCGGAGTCGTCATCAAGTTGTTTGATCCGCTCACATGGCTGAGCCCCAAGTTGTGGCCGATCTCGTGTGCAATAACTCTGGCAACAACATCGCGCCCCGCTTCGAAGCCAACTAGGTTATCACCAACATGGACTGCGAGTCCAGTTTGGCCTTCAAAAGCCAGGCCATTTGCTTGGTTATCCCCAAGAGATGCAAAGCCCGGGACACGCTCTACGAAGTACGCATCGATGACATTGGAACTGGTGCTTCCAAGCCCCGCACTATCGCCTTGATTAACGATCTGGCGAAGGTCGTTGATGTCACGTGTGCCTCCGCCGTTACCTACATTGAAGAAGGTATTGTTTGTCTGTCGCGTGGCTTCCCAAACGATATCTATTCCAGCTTGCGAGAAAATTCGGTCAACAAGAACTTGAATTTCGGCTGCCTGTTCTGCGTTTCCGATGAACTCGGCTGTGTTGGAACCGTCGCTGTTAGAAGCTACGATGGGGCGGATGGTGACCTGTTGCTCAACATTGGTTGCTGCAGCGATTGCTCGCGTCCCACCAGTGCCAGCAAAATCACTAAAAAAGGCTGTCTCGACATCTGATGCAATCTGATTTTGATCACCCAGCGGTACGATCGCCATTCCGTCGAGCGTCACTGAATCTCGAAAGTCAGTGGTCTGAAATTGATTGCCGCTTCTTTTGACTTGGAAGTTGTCGCTACTGGCGGCATATTCAGCTCGGTCGGTTCCGTCCCCACCATTGAGACTGTTGTTGCCTGCGGTCACAAAGAGCCGATCGTTTCCGGATTCCCCAAAGAGATCATCGTCTCCAGTGCCCGCGCTCAGAAGGTCGTTTCCGATTCCTCCGCGAAGAGTGTCGTTGCCGCCATTGCCTCCCGCTCTATCATCACCGGCACCACCTTGGATTTCGTCGTCGCCGGCTTGGCCATACAGAAAGTCGTTTCCACCTTCACCGTCGATGTTGTCATTGCCCGGGCCCGCGTTGACACGATCGGAACCGTCTCCTCCGCGTATAATATCGTCGGCACCGTTTCCGGAGAGCTGGTCATCGCCGTCACCGCCGAAAATCATATCGACATCGTTGCCGCCAAAGATCATGTCATCTCCCGCGTCGCCACGGAGAGTGTTGAGGCCTGCTGTTCCCAGAATGGTATCGTTCCCATCTCCACCTTCGACAAGGTCTTCTCCATTGCCGGCGACCAAACGATCAACGCCCCCGTTGCCGCGGATGACATCGTTACCCACGTTGCCCGCTAATGTGTCGTTTCCAGATCCGCCAATAAGGGTGTCGTTTCCGGCTTGCCCAAATGCTCTACTTGGAATCGAGGTGGTGTTCTCAAAGAAATCATTCCCGGCTCTGCCGATGAATGTGATTGAGTCTACAGATGAGGCAGCGAACGTTTCTGTTTCGAGTCCGGGTTGAACTACCGAAACGTTACCTCCAGAAACCGCAACGGTAGCATTGTCGTTGGCAGCGGTGCCGGAGATCGTGATCACGCCTCCGCTGAAGGAAACTGAGGCCAGCAAGTTTTTAGGTTCCAGTACGCTGTACAGCGGAGCACTTGTTGTCTTTCTCTTTCGAGTCTTTGAATCGGTTGAAGTCAAACTGCCGATCGTGTCTTTCAACCTTGAAAAGAAAGATGACTGAAGCTCATCTGAATTTGTCCTTTTCCACGTGCGGCTTCTCATCTTCTTTTTCCTCGATCCAAAACAAAATTGACTCTCAGGGAGAGACTATATTTTTCTACCGAGTGTGCAAAGGAATTGATAGTCCAGTTTGATGCCGCAGACGATTAAGCTTGCGGTTGGGGAAGTTCTACGAGTTGCGCCGCTCGTGGGAACGTTAATAGCGGAAAAACCGTTAAAAGCCTCTCATGCGTTCCTGATTAAATTGTCGCCACCGACAGAGCCTCTAAAGTTTCTGCGAGGTCGTTGATGAAGTGAGATCCCAACGGGCTATCAGCGTTCGAGCAAGAAAACGTGGCGTCGATTAGTGATTGGGAATCGACGACACACGTTGATAGCTAGAAATTTAGACTTTGTCGCTGCAAGAGCTTCTACCGCGGACCAGATCTAGCCCAAGGATACAACGCCCGTGCAAGCGGCACACACTCCGCAGCCGCCGCAGCCACCTATCGATGTTGTAGATGAATCAACTTGGGCGCTGCCGGCTGACGAAGGAGCCTCCTGAGCCAAAGTTGCGTCCGGTAAATTCAATTCAATCGACGTACCTCCAAGCGGTCGCGAGATTGAGCTGGCACGGATGGTATTTCGTTGTCCAGGTGAGAGTAGGTCTGTGGTTGCTGGCGTGGTCATTAGGTTGTTGGAACCGCCGACATGGCTTAGCCCAAGATTGTGGGCGATTTCGTGAGCGATCACCCTTGCGACCACAGCGCGTCCGCCTTCGAAGCCGACTAAGTTATCACCGACGTGGGCAGCAAGTCCGGTTTGGCCTTGAAACGCGAGGCCGTTTGCTTGATTCTCACTCAAAGTTGCAAAACCGGGGACGCGTTCGATGAAGTATGCATCGACGACATTGGGGTTGGAACTTCCTAGGCCTGCGCTATCGCCTTGAGCGATGATTTGGTTAAGGTCGTCGGTGATACGTGTACCGCCGCCGCTACCCACGTTGAAGGAAGTGTTGTTTGTATTACGAGTTGCTTCCCAAACGATGTCGATTCCAGCTTGAAGAAAGATACGATCGATACGCGCCTGGATGTCTGCTTCCTGTTCCGCGTTTCCAAAGAACTCGGCAGTGTTGGAACCGTTGTTGTTAGAAACAATGATTGGGCGCACTGTGACCTGTTCCTCAACGTTGATTGCATTATCGGCTGTTGTCACAGTTCCGAAGAATAAGTTCTCGACGTCAGAGGAAATTATGTTTCGGTCACCTAGCGTTGCGATTTCTGCATTATCGGCAATGGTCGTGTCGCGGAAGTCAGTCGTTTCTATGCGATTGCTCTGCCCACGCTTAACTTGAAAATCGTTGGCGCTGGAACTGAATATCGCGATGTCACGGAAGTTTCCTACTTGCATGTTTATAGGAGTATCTTCATTTGCGGCTCTTGGATTGTCAGCGCTACTGCTGCTGCCCCCGCTTAGTGTATTGTTGCCGGCAATGACAAACAATCGATCGTCTCCCGCGTCTCCAAAGAGATCGTCATCTCCCGTACCAGCACTAAGGAAATCGTTTCCTGCTCCGCCACGTAGCGTGTCGTTACCGCCGTTGCCTACTACCCTGTCATTACCGACACCACCTTGGACATCGTCGTTACCGACTTGGCCGAACAGATTGTCGTTACCGCCTTCCCCATCGATGTTGTCATCGCCCGGGCCAGCGAAGACGCTATCGTTTCCGCTGCCGCCTCGAATTACGTCGTTGTCACCGTTTCCGGATAGTTGATCTGCGCCGTCACCGCCAAAAATCATATCG
Organism: uncultured Pirellulaceae bacterium; assembly: GCA_938036435.1. Taxonomy (GTDB): domain Bacteria; phylum Planctomycetota; class Planctomycetia; order Pirellulales; family Pirellulaceae; genus Mariniblastus. The sequence continues at coordinate 10,922 of CALHPU010000024.1, forward strand.
ACATCATTGCCACCAAAAATAAGATCATCTCCAGCATCTCCCCGGAGCGTGTTGAGGCCAGCGGTTCCCAGAATGGTGTCGTTCCCCTCGCCGCCCTCGACGTTATCGTTGCCGTTTCCGGCGATCAGACGATCGACGCCACCGTTGCCGCGGATGACATCGTTGCCCACGTTGCCCGCTAATGTGTCGTTTCCAGATCCGCCAATAAGGGTGTCGTCTCCGGCTTGCCCAAATGCTCTACTTGGAATCGAGGTGGTGTTCTCAAAGAAATCATTCCCGGCTCGTCCAATGAATGTAATTGAGTCTACAGATGAGGCAGCGAACGTTTCTGTTTCGAGTCCGGGTTGAACTACTGAAACGTTACCTCCAGAAATCGAAACGGTAGCATTGTCGTTGGCAGTGCCGCCAGAGATTGTGATCACGCCTCCGCTTAAGGAAACTGTGGCCAACAAATTCTTGGGTTCTAGTACGCTGTAAAGAGGGGCGTTTGTTGAATGGCTCTTTCGAGTTTTGGAATCTGTTGAGGCGATCGCGTTAAGGGTGGTTTGCAGCCTCGAAAGGAAAGAAGGCTGAAGTTTGTTTGTAGTTGCCCGATTGCTGCTTCCCATCTTCTTTATTCTCCATTCAAAAAACAAAAGCTTGAAAGTGGTGTTCGGGATGCGATCTTATTGTTTTCATCTAGGTGTGCAAGGAAAAATTAATTATTAACTGCAAAGTGTTGGACGTTAGGGCTAGCGGTTTGGCAATTTCTTTTGGTCTCGCGACGCGCGTTGAGTTCGAAACGTTGGACCTTGGACGCATGGGCGTGTGGCTGGAGAAGTTCTGCGAGTTGCACCGCTGTCGAGAGGAACAACGATGAGAAGAGCGCTGAAGTCTCTTGTGTGTTTAAGATAGCACCGGAGAAACCGTTAGTGCATTCATCTTGATCAGGCGAAAGGTAGAGCACCCGTTCCGATCCTCTGTCGATCGCATGTTGCGATCTAACAACAAGCTTGAGTTGGTCGCAGTAGAGTGCCAGTTGTCTTCCGCCGAGGCATGTCGCTCGCCGCAATCGGCACGCTGGCTTGGATGAGTTGTTCGCGCGGAAAGATGCTGGTTGCATCACGCTGGATCATTTGAATGTCTCGGCGTCAGGCCTACGATGCTGAAGTTGCCAACCCGCGATCAGTTCCCGGCTTCTCATGTAGGGATAACGTTTGGTGCGTTCGGAGACGCTGGCACCTGCGGTGCGGAATTGTTTGTCGAGGTGCCAATCTGTCACCAGCAGTTTTCAAAGTGCACTCCAGCTTTTTGTAAAACCGCTTGGTCGGCCTTGCCGTTGGCGGCTGTTTTTACGAGGAAAATCACGAGCCTTTGGATTGCTTGGTTAAAGATCTCCTAAGTTGCAACTTTTTGAGCTCAGAAACCCTGATTGGCCCACCAGTTGCCCATAAGAGCAACTTCCTTGCGATAGCCGCAAATTTGTCAGGCGTTCTTGGTGGACATAATTTCGTTGTCCCTTACCATAGCGGGCCATCGACATTGGAAAACGAACTAAAACAAGCTCATCAGGGACCCTGAGAGCCCAGCAATACCAACTCAAACACGAATATCTGGAGGAGAACAGAGATGGCAGCGACAGCCAAAAAGGCCAAGGCCAAAGCCAAAGCAAAAGCCAAATCGGTCAGTTTGCAACCTTTGGGGGAACGGATCGTCGTTCGGCGAGAAGAGTCTCAGGAAACCACCGCAGGCGGGATCTTTTTGCCAGAATCGGCCAAAGACAAGCCATCGCGCGGGACAGTGGTTTCGGTTGGAGAAGGCCGCATGACCAAAGACGGTTCTCGAGTAGCGCTGTCGGTTTCGCCGGGCGACCAAGTTCTGTTCACCACATATGGCCCGGACGAACTGAAGTTTGGCGATGAAACATTGCTGCTGATGCGCGAAGACGATGTCTTGGCGATCATCGAATAGTTACTCACAAATTACCAAAACAACGAAACCTGAATTCAGGAGATTTTTATCATGGCAAAAATGATTGCTTTCGAACAAGAAGCACGCGAAGCCATTCGACGAGGCGTGAGCAAACTGGCTCGAGCCGTCAAAGTGACTCTTGGCCCTAAAGGCCGCAACGTGATTTTGCAAAAGAGCTTCGGTTCTCCGACGGTTACCAAGGACGGCGTTAGCGTCGCTAAGGAAATTGAGCTTGAAGACGTCTACGAGAACATGGGCGCTCAGATGGTACGCGAAGTGGCCAGCAAGACCAGCGACGTTGCTGGTGACGGCACCACGACTGCAACGGTCATGGCCGAAGCTATTTTCAATGAGGGCCTTAAGGCGGTTACTGCTGGGGTCAACCCGATCCAGATGAAACAGGGCATCGAAAAAGCCGTCGAAGACATCTGTGCCAAACTGACCAGCATGTCGATTAAGATCAAAAATAAGAGCGAGATGGCAAACGTTGCTTCTATCGCTGCCAACAACGACGCCGAAATTGGTGAACTTCTCTCTGAAGCGATGGAGAAGGTTGGAAAAGACGGTGTGATCACTGTCGATGAGGGCAAGAGCCTCAACACTGAAGTTGAATTGGTCGAAGGAATGCAGTTCGATCGCGGTTACTTGTCTCCCTACTTCGTTAACGAACCGGGCAGCATGGAATGTGTTTTCGATGATGCTTACATTCTGGTCTTCGAAAAGAAGATTTCGAACATCAAGGATCTCGTTCCATTGCTGGAGAAAGTTGTCCAGCAGGGCAAACCGTTGGTTATTGTTGCCGAGGACGTGGACGGCGAAGCACTGGCGACACTGGTTATCAACCGATTGCGTGGAAGCTTCAACTGCTGTGCGGTGAAGGCTCCCGGTTACGGCGACCGTCGTAAGGCCATGATGGAAGACATTGCGATTTTGACCGGCGGAACTGCCGTCTTCGAAGCGCTGGGCATGAAGCTTGAGAATCTTGGTTTGGCCGATCTTGGTCGTGCCAAGAAAGTCATCATCAGTAAAGACGCCACTACAGTGATTCAAGGTGGCGGCAAAAGTTCTGACGTGAAGGCGCGTATCGACCAGATCCGTCGCGAGATCGAAAACTGCTCGAGCGAGTACGATCGCGAGAAATTGGAAGAGCGTTTGGCGAAGCTTGCCGGTGGCGTGGCCAAACTGAATGTTGGTGCGGCGACAGAATCTGAGATGAAAGAAAAGAAAGCACGTGTTGAAGATGCACTGCACGCCACTCGCGCCGCTGTCGAAGACGGAATCCTGCCCGGTGGTGGAGTCGCGTTGTTGCGAGCCTCTGCTTCGGTGAAGCCGGGCGATTTGTCCGACGATGAAAAAACGGGTTACGATATCGTGACTCGCGCTTGTCGTGCTCCACTGAACATGATTGCGACCAACGCTGGCCAAGACGGCGGTATTGTTTGCGAGCGTGTTGTCGAAGGCAAAACGAATTACGGCTACAACGCTTTGACTGACCAGTACGTAGACATGGTCTCTGCTGGCGTCATCGATCCTGCGAAGGTTACCAAGACTGCACTGACCAATGCGGCCAGTGTCGCAACGTTGTTGCTGACCAGCGACGCTCTGATTGCTGATAAGCCTAAAGAGAAGGCCGGTCATGGGCACGGTGGTGGACATGACATGTACTAAACCGAAATAATTTTCGGGTTAGAGAGAAGAGTCAAGACGCTGCTCAGTTGTGGGCAGCGTTTTTTCGTGCGCTGGCGTTGGCTCGGATGCCGTGCAACTTTTTCAATCATTTGGCCCTTGGCTTACAGTCGCCCGCTCAACTCGTTCTTCCAGCTTTGAGAAAGTGCCGCAACGGAAGCCAGCGATGCAGTTCTCTCGGGCGATATAGATTGTCCATACATCACTGAATTGGCATCGGCAATAGTCCACTCACATGGCGCTAACCCATCTGCGACCGAAGTGATTGACTGCCCTGCCCTCGCCTCTCCCGGTTGAATGACTCGGAAGTACCATCCCGTTTTTCCTGTCCTGCGAACTTCTGGCGTAAGCGTTTTGCATTCCCATCGCCGAGCCAATTTCCAACATGGTTGGCGAGGCTGGGATACTTCAACGATGGCCGATCCAATTGCGAATCGATCGCCGATGCAGATATCTTCTTCCAAAAAGCCTACGGTTGTAAAATTTTCCCCGAAAGCTCCCGCCTCAAGTTGCTCGTTGTTGAGAAAGGCTCGCCAGAAATCGAAATGTTCTGATGCGTAAACGCATATCGCTTTATCGGGGCCGCCATGGTTAATCAAATCGGCTTGCCCATCTCCCTCGATTCCATCATGCCTAATGGTGATTGTGTCGCTGGTTTGAGTTTTATAAAAGCCTGTCAGCCACGGTTTGGAGGCAAGCGCGCTCTGCTTGTTGGCCGGATAGGCGGTCGGCAACCCTGTTTGAATGGAGAGGAGTCTGCCCATCTGGAAGCCCTTTCTATGCTATAATCATGTTTTGATTTCTGGTTTTCATTATCTATTTTAGTTGTCGCACGCGTGCCTTCAGAGAACAACCCGCCGCCGAAAGAATCCGCCGGAGGACTACCGGTTGTGGAGTGTGCAAACTGTGGTGTCTGCTGCTTCCATATGGGGTATCCGGCCTACATCATGCCGCGCGATCCAATGACAGTCGATGAAATCAATGCACTCGAGCAGCAAAAGGGTAAGAAGTTCAGTGCCAAGCGGCGTGAGGAATTGCAGGCGGGGCATCCGGGGGAGTCACATTGGCACAACTTGCCCGATGATTTGAAGCTGGAACTCGAAGCATACATTGCGGGTTATGAGAAACCAGAATACGGCCAGAGCCTCGATACGTTTGACGGCCCCTGTATTTGGTTAGACATGGAGACACGCATGTGCAAGCATCACACGGTGCGCCCCAACGTTTGCCGCGACTTCGAAACCGGGTGCTCCGAATGTCTCGATTGGCGGCGCACGTACGCGGATAAAATAAACTAACCCGACGCGTCAGCGAGGCGAGCGCAATGTCGAGTAGTAAGTCGTAGTTGTCAGATAGATCGTTGCTAATCGAACCCAAGGTTGCTATCAATGTGGCTGCTTTCACAGGGGAGAGATTTCACGGGGTAGAGATCGCCATGAGTGAACCGCTTGGATACTTCTTGACTTGGAGCACCTACGGAACGTGGTTGCCCGGCGATGCCCGTGGTTGGATTGAGCATCGCGAAGGCTGGAAAGCACCAGATCCGGTACGCCAGCTTGAAGCGGGGCAGCTGATGAAGGAGCCTCCTTGTTTGTTGAACGAGGATCAAAGGCAGGCGGTTGAGAATCAGATTGCCCAAACGTGTAATTACCGTGGATGGGAACTGAGAGCGGTGAACTGTCGATCGAACCATATTCATATCGTTGTCTGCGCTCCCAACGCTACATGCCGTAAAGTTCGAATCGACTTGAAGGCTTGGGCGACACGCTGTTTAAAAGACAGTTTCGATCCACTTCGCGCTAATTGGTGGGCAGAGCGCGGGTACACTTGTCATCTGAAGACACAGTTGGGTATCGATTCGGCGATAATGTATACCGTAGAGGGGCAAGATCGCGGTCAGTAAGGAGAGCGTGTGTTCCTCTGGTTAAGGGGTTGTTCTCAGGGGATAGTTTGTTTGGTGAACGTTACGCTCGACCTCGCTAACGCGTCGGGTTGGAATGGTCCTCGCTTACAAGGATTTTGCATCGGCGCCGCAACATGTTCGTAGTACCGGCTTTAGCCGGCTCGTCATTATTCCGCCTAAAGGCGGGACTACAAACGACTTATACAAATTCATGCAAAATCCTATTACGCGTCGGGATAGAGCGATCCTCGCATACGCGTCGGGTTAGAATGGGCCTCGCTTACGCGTCGGGTTAGTGCGGGCAGGCGGCAACAGCATTAATTCATTCTGTAGACTACTTACGCAGCTCTTGTACCAACAACACTGCCCCAACCGCAATACACGCGGCATTTCCCAGCCACGCTGCATAAGGCGGCAGCGTCATGTATTTGGCTCCGTTGAGTCCATACATGAACAGCGGGTAGTAAACGAAGAGAATGGGCAGGAAGCAAATTCCAAACGTTGTGGCAAAATTACCTGTCTTCAGTTTCATCGCGACCGGAATGCCAATGATTGCAAACGCGAGGCAGCTAAATCCGTTGGCCCAGCGTCGATGAGGTACTACGTGAAGACGGTGGTATCGGTAATTGGCGTCCTCGATCTTCTCGGCTCGACTTTTCCACGAAGAAGAAGTCAAACCTACCAAGTCGCCTGTCATCAAATGGGTGGCCGCAATAACGGCCGATTCTCGACGTAGATCACGCACTTGGTCGCTCTGTTTGCGGATCGCTGAGCCAATCTGGTTTAAATAGAGATGGCCGGGGTCGTCATAGGACTTTGCGATCTGTTCGGGCGTCTTTAGTTGTATCTCACGCTGCTCCTGCCCTTCAAAACGATAGGAAGCTTGGCCCTCCGCATCGACCAATCCATTGTTCATTGTAAAGACAAGGCTGTGAGTTTTCGGGTTGGCGTCTAGCGTTGCCGAAGCAGCGGTTGCCCGTAGCACATTGTTGTCTGAGGAGTGAAACGTTAGCGTTGGTCGGATCAATTGCCGATCTTCGACCCCGTCGACCTCAATGGAAAATTTGTCTGTGCGAAAACTTCCCTCCTTTTCTAGCATGCCATACACGATTTTATCACTGGCCTGCATCACGACTCGTTCTACGCCCCAGTAGCTCCACGCGAATGAGATATCATTCAACCAAACTGCGAACAAGCTGACGGCAAAGGAAAGGATAATCACGGGGAATACAACAACGGATTTTGATAACCCCATCGATTGAATCGCAACCAATTCGTTTTCCGCGGCCATGCGCCCAAACACAACGCAGACACTGAATAGGCAGGTCGCTGGCATGGCGAACATCAATGCTTTAGGAATCAGGTAGGGAACCAGTTGAACGACGATCTCTGGTCCGATGCCTCTGTCACGCGATTCTTCTGCCAATCCAATCAATAACATCAGCACGACAAATCCGGCTGATGAAAGGAAAAACACCTTCAACAGTTCCCAGATAACATACTGCGTGATCAGTTTTGGAAACAAAGACAGAAGTGGTGGGTGAGAGAGCGTGAACGGAGTAAGATTTCTGACAGAGGAAAATTAGTCAACCGCGTTGAGCGTTAGGCAGACCTTCTCTTGGGTGTGATTTGGGATTGGGCGGCCATTTGCTGAACTAAATTGACGTCCAATTGAGGGTACGGAATCGAGATATCGGCAAGATCCAATTGTGTTTTCGCGGCAGCAGTCAACTGCTCGCGCACGCCCCAGTAATCTGCCGGCTTGCACCAAACTCGTAACTGCCAATCTACCGACGATGCCCCTAGAGCATCAAGATAGACTTGCGGCGGAGGAGAAACAACACTTTCGGAAACCGACATGACCGCGCGCTCGAGCGCTTGACGGGTTTCCTGCAAATCGGCACCATAGGCGGCCCCAACATTAACGTCGACTCGGCGAAGTTCATTGCGGGTGTAGTTTTCCAGTTTGCTGCCGAAGATTTCGCCATTGGGGACGATGACGTGCCGGTTGTCCAAGGTATTAATTCGAGTGGTGAAGAGATCGATTTCCTCCACGGTTCCTTGCGTGTCGGCCAACACAATGAAGTCATCGACTTTGAACGGGCGAAACAGCAGCAGCATTACACCGCTGGCGAAGTTGCCGAGTGTCCCTTGGAGGGCCATACCGACAGCGAAACTGATCGCGGCTAGAACGGCAGCAAGTCCGGTCACATCGACATCGAAGTAAGACAGGACTCCCATGGCGACGACAATCATCAAGAGATTTCTGACCGCCTTGGTCAGAAACTTCCCGAGTGTCAGGTCGACTTTCTTGGCAACTAGACCGCCAACATAGCGGCCGATGGCTGATGCGATGATGAAACTGATCCAACCGACTGCCAGCGCTAGAAACGCGGACGCGACGTATTCTCGCAATAGTTCATTCAGTGCCCGCCGGCTTCCCGGGCCGCCGGAGAATGCTTCTTTGCAAAGGTTAATGAAGCCATGGGCGAGTTCTTCATGGGCATCAGGATCTATGACTTCTTGGGCAAACGCTTGAGACGATGCCAGCGAGATGTAGGCAGCAGTCGCTGTGCCAAGCATGGATGTGGCGAACTTGTTTTTTAATATCCGTGTTGCCAAACTCATTTCCAACTCCTTTGGATCAGTAGCAAAGCCGTACTGGCTCGATAAGCGCCAGCTTTCCTGCCGACGGTGGGAGCGGCAGTTTAAAGAGACTTCGCTCCAAAGCAAGAGCGATCAGCCGTACAGTAAGTGCTATCACTTTAGCGGCTTGGGCGCTTGATGCCCCAGTCCAGCTTTGAAGCGGGGCAAGCATTCTGCTTGCCAACAAACAGGCGTTTAGGATTGGCAGCTGGAAGCTTACGCCACTTGAGGCGATCGCTAATCTCAAGTTGAAATAGCACCCTAAGTCTCCCATCGCAAATTAATCTTCGGCCAAAGGTATTTGCGTTGCATTGCTTCGAGAAAAACATCTGGCATGTAATTTTCGATTTATCTAAAGTCAGGACCGCACTTGGTCGGGGTTCCTTTGGAAACTCGGCTTGAACCACCATCTCAATCGGACATCACTATGGGTTTTGAAAAACGCTGGCCAGATTATTTATTGCCAGTTGGAATCATTGGATGTTTGCTGGTTATTTTTCTTCCACTTCCACCAGCAATCATGGATGTGTTGCTGGCCGCCAATATTTCATTCGCAGTTGTCATTCTGTTAGGAGCGATCTACGCTCGATCGCCGTTGGAGCTGAGTGTTTTTCCTTCGATATTGCTGGCAACGACGCTGGCCCGTCTGTCTTTGAACATCGCCACGACGCGCTTGATCTTGACTAAGGGAGCCACGCATGGGCAAACGGCTGCTGGTGGAGTGATCCAAAGTTTCGCCGGGTTCGTCACAGGAGAAAGCATTGCCGTTGGCCTTGTCATATTCTCTATCATTGTCGTTGTGCAGTTCGTCGTCATTACCAAGGGCTCCACACGTATCAGCGAAGTTACCGCTCGGTTTGCGCTTGATGGATTGCCCGGACGGCAAATGGCCATCGATGCGGAATTAAATGCTGGGACGATTGACGCAAAAGAGGCGAAAGTTATGCGGCGTGAGGTAATGGCCCACGCTGATTTTTACGGGGCAATGGACGGGGCTAGTAAATTTGTACGTGGTGATGCCGTGGCAGGAGTGCTGATTACTGCGATCAATATCGGCGTTGGTTTGGTGATTGGAATGGCAAATCAAATGTCTTTAGCGGAAGCGGCCAGTACATTTACGATGTTGACCATTGGCGATGGCTTGGTCAGCCAGATACCGGCCCTCTTGATCTCATTGGCGGCAGGTTTGTTGGTGACACGCGGCACTGAGGAAACCAACCTTTCCTCTGATTCAGTCAGTCAGTTCTTTTCCAAGCCGGTCGTGATGGTCATGACGGCTGGTTTTTTGTGTGTGTTGGTGACGATGAAGATGCCGATGCTGCCGCTGCTGACATTGGCTGCCATTTTTCTCGTAATTGCGTTTATGAATGGAGACGCAAGCGAGGAAAGTGAAGTCGGACAAACGGCGAGCGCAGCGACCATGCCTCCTCCAGAAGTTGGCCTAGAGAAATTGCTCAGCAGCGACGTGCTAGAGATCGAACTTGGCATCGATTTGATTCAACTGGCCGACACGCGGCAAGGTGGCACGTTGTTGGCGGACATTGGTGTCGTTCGCAAGCATTTGGCTAGTGAAATGGGGATCGTGTTGCCGAAGATTCGCATCAAAGACAATCTATCGTTGCCGCGCGATTCATATCGAGTATTACTACAGGGAAATGAGGTCGAATCAGGGGCAGTCAATCCGGATGCTTTGTTGGCCATCGATTCGGGATTGGCGACCGGGCCGCTGGAAGGTCATACCATTGTTGGTATGGCGTCAGAGTCCGCGATGCCTCAGCCTGCCTACTGGATTCAACCGCAATACCGTCAGCAGGCGGTGGAGGCGGGCTATCAGATTAGCAAGCCTACCGAAATGTTGACCGCTCAGGTGAAGCAGTTGGCGTTAGAGCACGCCGCCAGTTTGCTGACGCGAGATGCAACGCGGGCCTTGATTGATGAAGTATCCAAGCACTCACCATCGGTCGTTAACGAATTAATTCCAACTGGAATGGCGCTCGCTGAAGTGCAGCAGATCCTGAAAATGTTGGTTTCAGAGGGGATTTCGATTCGCCCGCTAAGTTTAATTCTGGAGACGCTTGGCGATCATTGTTCAGAAACAAAAAATCGTTGGCAATTAAACGAGAAAGTCAGGGTTCGGCTTGGACGCCATATTTCAGCTGGCCTTGCTGGTGCTGGTGGTCGAGTGATCGAAGCGTTTACGCTTTCGGACGAACTGCAACATCGCATCGCTTGCGGCTGGCATCGCGAGCATTCGGAGATTCGTTTAGATCTTCCGCGTCAAGTGGTCGATTCTCTGGCGCGTTCGATCGTTAGTTTCGGAAACCAGATGGCCGCCAATGGGATGCAGCCAATTATTCTGGTCCAGCAGCACATTCGGCCGGTGATCGCGGAAATGGCTGTGGAAAGTCAGACCGAGTTGTTTGTGTTGGGAACTGCCGAGGTCGTCAATGCCACGGTTGAGATTGTTGGAGAAGTGACTGCTGATCAACTTGGTAAGGAAATGCCTGTTGCCGCATAGTAGTAACGGTGCAAGCGTTGCTGCATAAAAAAAAATGTTTCTACTCAAAACGCTGATGCATTGGCCGGTTCGCGCAACAGTAGACTAAAAAAAGCTTTATGCAGCATGTACATTTCACAATATGCGAAAAATCGGAATTTTGAATGATTCGATCAAGGCCTAATTGCCGATGAGAGGATCTGGCCCTTTGCGCACCGCAGAAAACGCAGTAGGGACAACTGAATCGTTTGAAGAAAAATTGAACTTTGTAATTTGTTCATTGACGCACAAGGTTGTTTTCTGATAACTATTCCCCTTCTGGCAACCAACGAGATTTCAGATTGAAATTTGGAAGGATTGTCGGAGTAAACAAAACAGTGGTGGCAGGTTCATGTGTTCCCTTTTGGGGAGTAGGTGAACCCGCCAATAACAATACGATACGCCGTCAACGCTTTTACGCTACGTTGATCTCGCGAAACAATCACGGAGGATTGAATGGCGACTTCTGTTGCATCACAAGAAGAAATTCTTGAAGTCTGGAAGCAATACAAACCAGACTGCTCAGACAAACAACTTCGCAATCGATTGATGGAGCGATACTTTCCGCTTGTCAAATACAATGCAGAGCGAATTTGGCAACGCCTGCCCGATGGTGTTGAACTGGACGATTTGATCTCCGCCGGTGTCTTTGGATTGATGGATGCCATCGATGCCTTCGACATGGAACGTGGAGTAAAATTCGAAACTTACTGTGTGCCGCGTATTCGCGGTGCGATGCTGGACGAGCTGCGGACGATGGACTGGGTTCCACGGCTGGTTAGGTCAAAGGCCAGCAAGGTCGCCAACGCGACGAAGCGACTGGAAACCAAAATGGGTCGGGCGCCAACGGTGGCCGAACTAGCGGTAGAGCTAGAGCTTACGGTGAAAGAAACCGAAAAAATGATGAGCGACGCGAATGCCGTCGGACTGATAAGCTTGAACAAGAAGTGGTACGAGACAGACAGCTACAAAGATGTCCGAGAGATCGATATTCTCGAAGACAAAAAGGGCGAAGATCCAACTCGCCGAGTGCAAAAGAACGACCTGATGCGACTGGTCACCAAAGGCCTCAATCGCAATGAACGTTTAATCATCATTCTTTACTACTATGAAGAATTAACGATGAAAGAAATTGGCACGACGCTTGATTTGAGCGAGAGCCGAGTCAGCCAGATGCACAGCAGTATCGTTCAACGATTGCAGCAACAGTTGGGCACGCGTCGCGTTGAGTTTGGCAGACGTTAGAGCCAGTTGGCCGGCAGAACTATCGAAGCAGCAACTTGTACGACAGGTTGCTGCTTTTTTTATTTGCCGCTTTGCAAGTTAGGCGGACTTGGTTGGGCGCGTGATTGAGCCACGATCAGAGCGAATCTGAGAGCGCGGTTTGAACTGAACCTCTAGGTCCAACAATTCCTCGGCTAGGTCAAAGCTAAACTCGAAAAAACCTTCCAAATCGACTTGTATCGGTTTCTCGAATTGCGACAAAGAAAGTTCAATGGTGGGTGCCGAGAGAAAATTGCTCTCAAGATTGTCTGCATTTGAGTTGAAGGCGTTAAATGCGCTCATGGAGGAGTCCCTGATAGGTAAGATGATTAAGGTAAAAAATCACATATTGCCTATCCTGGCGGCGACTCGGGCGTTCCTTGCCTGACTGTTATACAACGTATGACAGCACAAAATGGTTCGCTCGGTTGGGTTTTTGTTTGCGTATCGCCATTGTGGAAAAAGCGAGATTCTGCCTATACTTCCCACCGAAGGTGATAGGGAGAAAAGAAATGTTAGATTCTTCCGAACCATTTTTTACCAAGCACGTACTACTGCTGCAGTCAATTAAAAACTGGAAAAGTTTTATTGGAAAGCTTCGCTGTTTGGAGCTAAGTTTGGCTGACAAGAGTAAACGGTAGAGACAGACGACGCGTTGTTAGCGTCACAACAAGTTAAAGAAAGGAACGACCAAGATTTGCGGTTCATCCCGTCGATAATCCACCATAGCTCGCAGCGTCAGAACGCCTGTTACGGATGGCACAACTCGACAAGGATTTGCAGCCAAGCACCCGTGTATAATTCAATGAGAGATTTCCGTATCTTTTACCAGAATGAAAACACTCCCGCTTGTATTTTTGATCGTGCCAATTTCACATAGTGGTTTGTTGATTGAATCATATTCAAATCGCAAACTCGTAACGGGGGAAACCTGATGCAAATTCGACCTACATCTAACATTCAATCGACTTCTAACGTCAACTTGCAGACGCAAAACACAGCGTCCAGCTCTCAGCCCGGTTCAACGATTCCAGTTGACTCGTTAGAGATTTCATCTGAAGCGCAGATGATCAGCAAGACAAGTGCTGACGTAAGAGCAGATCGCGTCGCCGATATCAAAGCTCAGATTATCAGCGGCAAATATGAGACTGCTGAAAAGCTGGACGCCGCAGTGTCTCGCATGTTTGAAGCGATTGGTTAGGCCGGGTTAGACCGGGCTAGGCGGCCAACGACAGACGCTTTTCAAACACGAGTCTCCGTTGCTCAACGGTGACCAGTGAAGGAATCAGATTAGGCCGAAGCAGCTTTGCTTCGGCCTTTTTATTTGCGCCATTGGCTCGATGCGACGTTGCCTCTGTCGGGGTGCCATGGTTACGCAATCTCCGATGCTAGTGGTCTGTCAACATTTAATTTTAGGGTAGCTGGATTCGCCAGAATTCAGTTCAGCAGTATAAAACCGAAGTCTGGCGACTCCGGCTACGATGACACACTCTAACTTCCATCCCTGACAAACCACTAGATTTAAGCGCGCTACTGGAAACTCGCTCTCGCCTGTTTAATCACGGCCCAAGCTATTGCGTAAGCATGCCCGTAATTGTTCGCAGCACTTCCCGGCGCGACGTGAACCTGAAAGTAAGATCGCGTTAGGCTGCAAGAGGGTACTTTTAAATCTGTAGTTGACTTCGCCAGAAGTTCGGCCTGTCTCAAGTACAAAAGGAATTCTCGCGAATGCCACTGCGAACAATCCATGAATTTGGGTTTTGAAACGTCCTCTAGGAAGGTGGGGCAAGGCGTAGGGGAATCGGTGGGCGATCTGTTTATTTTGGATCGCAAAAGTGTAAAGCAGAGGCATCCAAACGTGGTTCAGATGGACTATAATTTCGTAGACGTCCGAGTTTATGCAGTCGCGATTATCTATTTCCAACGATTTGCCCTATGGCCATCCTTACCTCCGCTAGCGACAGCGTCCAAGCGAAAACGTTTCATCTTCAAGAAAGAAGCGTCACTATTGGTCGCCATCCGGGGTGTGACCTTCATATCAATGATGGTTCCGTCAGCCGGAAGCATGCGATGGTGGACTTTCGCGACGACGCATACTACGTCAAAGATCTCGAGAGTCGCAATGGCACGTTTCTCAATGACACGAAGATCAATGGTCCAGCGAAACTGTACGACGGTGCTCAGGTAAAAATCTGCGATGTTGTTTTTACGTTTCAGAGCAGCGATGGCCCGGGGACTAGAGCTCCGAAGTCGACCCTGCCTACGTCGGTAACGGATAGCTCCGTACAGTCGATACTGCAGTCGATTGTGCTTCAAGATATTCCGCCTACAGAAACTGATTCGCGCGTCGCTCAGATCGAACGTTCTTCCTACCACAGCCACCGGCACCAGCACGTCAGCGCGGAGCACAAATTGCGCACGTTGATTAAGGTAGCCAGAGTGTTGAGTGAGTCGCTGTCGCGAGACGAGGTTTTGGCGAGAATTCTTGACTTTCTGTTCGAACATTTCGAGGAAGCCGATCGCGGATTTGTCATTCTTAAAACGTCTGATGGAACGCTGCTGCCACTGGGGTGTAAGACGCGGCGTCCGCAAGATGAAGAGCAGATTCGAATCAGTAAAACGATCGTAAATCAGGTGATGGAGACGGGCTGCCCTGTGATCAGTAGCGACGCATCGGCAGACGATCGTTTTGATCTCAGTCAATCTGTGATGGATTTTCAAATACGTTCCATTATGTGTGCGCCATTGATCAACAGTCAGGATGAGTCGATTGGCGTGGTGCAACTTGATACACTTCGTTCATCGATTGTTTTTACCGAAGAAGATCTGGAGCTGCTGGCTACCATCGCAATGCAAGCGAGTCTGACCATTCAGAAAGCAGACCTGTTTGAGGAGGCGAAACGCTCGCGCGCGATCGGGCAGGATCTTGCACTTGCCCATGAACTCCAAAGTCGCTTTCTACCTCAGAAGGCTCCTGAAGTTCCTTCCTATTCGTTTTCGTCGTTCTACCGTCCTATGCAGCATGTGGGTGGCGACTACTTTGACTATGTCGAACTTGACGATGACCACGTGGCGGTGATTGTTGCCGATGTCGTTGGCCACGGGATCGCTGCGGCGATGTTAATGGCCAAAGTTTCGGGAGAGTCGCGGTTCGCTTTGGCGACTACAAAATCGGCCGTTGCTGCGATGGAACGCTTGAACAATAAGCTGACCGAGATGAATTTGAACCGGTTTGTGACTTTGGTGCTGTGTCTGTTGAATACAAAGACCAACACGCTTGAGGTGGTCAATGCAGGGCATATGCCGCCGGTCATCCGCAGACACCAAACGGGGGAACTGGAGGAGTTGCCTTTAGACGATTCGGGCGTCCCAGTTGGGATTCTACCCGGATTTAAATACGAATCCACCAAAGTCAGTATTGAACCGGGCGACGTCGTGATTTTGTACACTGACGGCCTCAATGAAGCGATGGACGCAGATGGCAATCAGCTTTCGGCCGAACGAATGCTGGCCGAAGTAAGGTCAAGCCAAGCCAAAACGCCGTCGGCGATCAAAAAAGTGATCTGTGACGAAGTTCATCGCCATATGGGCATGGTTAATCCGATCGACGATATGTGCTTGGTGTGTTTTGGGCGAGAGCTATCTTAGGCGAAAGCGCCTTGTTACTCTCGAGCCGGGAGGAGTTCGGAGGCTAACGTTCAAGTGCTCTCAGCACGTCATAGGCATGCTTTTGAACATCTTGGTCGCTTGCCAGTCCACCGTATGGATAACGTAAATCATCCCCGTCCAGCCATTGGCTCCAGATGATTCCTTGAACGGCCGGTCGTGCTGTTAGCATGGGTAACACAGTCTTGAGATATCTGATTCGATTGGCGTCAGAGTCAGCGTCGAAGGAGTTGATACGTTTGTCTGGCTGAGTGACTGCCGGAAGTTTACCGCCATCTTCACTACCGGTGGGTGCCCACGTTGGCGTTCGAAGCAATACGATAAGGGGTATCCCCAGCTGCGCCCAAAGGTCCAGCATGTCGATCCACTGAAGTGGGTCTCGCAACATGCTTCCGTTAGGCCAGTATCCAAGATTTATCTCGATACCCAGAAACGAAATCTGGGCTCCCTGACGCAATAAGGAGTCGGCAATTTGAAGTGGGTGAGAGCCCCCGACTGCCGATGCCAAACGTTCAGCCCACGGAAAATCGAAACTGACCATCGTCGGGATTTCAACGTGGGAATCTGCCAATTCATTCAAGAGCGAGGTCGCTAAATCGAGCTGGTTTGGGTAGCTCAGATGGCGGTGCCCCATCCCGTTAAGGCCGCCGATGACATGCAACAGCGACGCGTGCGACGGCAGTTGTCTCATGTAAGATCGACAATTATCAACAAGCAGTCTTTTTTTCGCGGTAAAGTCACCGGCTTCGATGAGTTCATCAGGCATTCCGTTGACGCTGGCATCAACAAATGGCCCTGCGATGACGCGCTTGTTGAAAGCAATGTTGCTCGTTGTCGCCAGTTGGTCAAAAGTCATTCGAACGAAATCAAAACCATCGACATCAAGGCCCTGATTGAGAGCACGATTGGGGCTGATCGTGTGAGCTAGCCACACCTGATTGATCTCCCCTGATGATCTGCGAAATTGAGTTACCTGTTTTCCGAATTCATCGCTGACATCGAAAATCGCGTCGATAGAACAATCCAAAGACAATTTGGCCAATGCATCTTGTTCGTCTGGATTGGAATTCAAGATGGAACTGCCAAGGTGCGTCGCTGATTCAGATACTGCGGCGTGGATTGCATTCGGGATAGCCAGTCCACCTTCCTCCCAGATTGAGATTTGGTTCCGCAATCGATTAAGCGTGCCACGCGCAAGTTCGGTTAACAGTGGATAAGGCGTCGATTGCTCTAACAATGTTGCGGTGGAAATCAGCAATTCCCCGCGCGTATCACTTCGCCACGGAGCGTAAGTTTTGCCTGATTCATTTCGGTTACGGCGAACAGTCAAGACATCTTTTTCTTTCGCGACTTTGCACGGCCATGGGATTCCGTCGATTCCGACGGTATGGATCGCGGATGCCTGTCGGCGATCTAATGTCCATGACTCCGGAAGCCGGAACTTAAATTCGCCCATGAAGAGAATCTCGTTTTTAAGAGAGTGCGCTGACGCAAACGCGCCACGCGTTTATCTGATAATAGCTTGATAGTTTCTCAATTATTGTCAATACACCATTTAGTGAGGTCACTTCCGAGGACGCCGTTTGAACATCCGTAGCAGCACCAAACTTGGGCCCACTTTTTCTCAACATCCAATTTATCGCAACCGTTCGGGTATACCGCAGGAAATCACAATTGGTATATTCACTGATGGTTTGGTGCTGCGAGCTGGGGGAAGATTTGCCCATGGCTCAAGCTTCTATCAAAACTAGACTCATCAACACAGAAAATAAATCTGGAGTGCTTCGTGGCAACACTTGTTAGACAGGGAAAAGTACGTGACGTTTACGATCTGGGCGAACATTATCTGATGGTGGCCAGTGATCGAATCAGTGCTTTTGATTGGGTGCTCCCAAACATGATTCCTGACAAGGGGCGTGTACTTACTGAGATCAGCAAGTTCTGGTTCGAGCATTTTGATGTTCCGAACCATTTGGTTTCGACCGATGTGCATTCCGTCGAACTTCCTGAAGGGCTCAACGCGGACGAGCTAGATGGCCGTGCGATGATCGTCAAAAAATGTGAAGTCGTTCCCATCGAGTGTGTGGTACGGGGTTACCTGGTCGGTTCTGGCTGGAAAGATTATCAGAATACTGGTGCCGTTTGCGGGATTGATCTGCCAGCGGGATTGAAGAATTGTGCCAAGTTTCCTGAGGCAATATTTACACCTGCGACCAAAGCAGAATCGGGTCATGATGAAAATATTTCGTTCGAGCGTATGGTAGAGGTCGTGGGCCAAGAGACCTCCGAAGAACTGAAGCGACGCAGCGCAGAAATTTATCACGGTGCCCGAGACTTTGCAGCGCAGAAGGGAATCATCCTTGCTGACACTAAACTCGAATGGGGGCGGCATAAGGGTGAGTTGATTCTTATTGATGAAGTGTTGACACCAGACAGTTCCAGATTCTGGCCTGCCAATTCTTACGTCGAGGGAAAAGACCAGCCGTCCTTCGACAAGCAGTTTGTGCGTGAGTATTTGAATGCAACGTCTTGGGACAAAAACAGTGAGCCACCTGAATTGCCCCAAGAAGTTGTCGACAAGACTCGCGATAAATACATTGAGGCGTTTGAACGTTTGACTGATTCCACATTCAAGTGGAAGTAAACTCAAACAAACTCAAACCGCTTTGAAATCAAATCTTAGTAGCAGCTAGTACAAACCTAGTGCTTCATCCAGATTCAATTTTCGGGTTGTCGGTTCGCTCTTAAAGCGTAACGGCGTCAGTCGCCGGGTATAAATACCAATTGATTACCGGTGGGGGCCGGAGGGCACGTGCCCTTTTCGTTTTATCTAAATCCCAGTTCCAAATCTGGACAATGCACAAGAAGAACTATTGCGTTGCTTCTTTGGCGTCGGGGTTCTCGGATTTTGATTTGTCTTCATCTGAGTCGCCCGCCGTAGCGTCAAGCGACGCTTCAGGATAAGCCTTTTTGACCGCCGCTTTCAAAAGTCGAGCCCGAATCAGATTGCCGTGCATTTGGTTAGAGCCCTCTTGCTGATACTGCTCGATTGCCAAATCGTATTCTCGGCGCGATTCAAACGAGCGTCCAAGCAAGTACTGAATCCCCGACCGCCAACGCTCCACATCCGTTTTGCGGACTATACCGTCGAGCCAGTTGGCTGAGGTGCCGGGATTGCCATTGTCAAACAGACATTGAGAAAGGAATAACCCCACGTCTCGGCGAACGAGCCTCATTTGTCCTTGGATGGATTTAAGTTGGCTCTCGAATGCCAGTGGATTTTGTTCTTGCGATAAGCCCACCATTGCCATCGTTTTATCGTCGGTTGCCAGTGAGTCAATTTCGTCATCGGTATAAAGCAGAACTTGGCAGCTTTCAACAGCGTTACGACGACGGTGACCGTCTTCTGATTCAAACTTGCCCTTGAAGAAACGGACGCGATTGGTGCGGTAAATATGAAACTGATCGACATATTGCTCGTCGGTCGCGTACCATCTAAGTCGGTCGGCCAAGTCGTCGTCGCTGGCCGATTTTGGAATTGCTGCGTTGACTGCTTTTCGGAATCGGTGGGTCCGCAAAGAGATATCCCATAACGAATTTTCGACACCGTCAATCTGAGGAAGACGACCGATCTCTTTGCTGGGGTAAGAAGCCAAATTTAATTGTTCGTCGCCGACCTGATTAGATTCTAACGCAGCCATCCGCTTGGAAAGTGATTCGGGGGCCACGTAGGTCATCGCAAAAAGTGATTTCAATTGCTGCGGAGCCACCCAGTACTTGGAGTCATCTTCTAGGGATTCTTCAATGGTCAAATCGAGTGAGCTGAGGAGGCTAGCGTCTTCTCGAACGGCCTTCAACGTAGCTACCGAGCCGGGAGTTTTGCCGGGAATGGGCAGACCCAATTTCGTGTCAAACAAATAGTAGTCATCACCAATGGCGACGCCGACCGCCCAAGGAATCGGAGTCTGGTCTTGGTTAGTGCACAGCATTACCGCATCCAGTTCAGCCTCGCGCAGCAACAATAGCAGCACCTTCGCTCGATCAACGTAGTCGCCGCGACCGTAGAGGAGGGTCTGCCAAGGGTGGCGTTGATAGCCGGTACCTCTGACACCCGCCGCCCAAGCGGTGTCTTCGGAGTTGAGGCGTTGCTGTTCAATTTCGTCTTCGGTTGGAGAGAGTTCATCCAACAAGTAAATATTTCGGACAACCCAATCCGAAAGCTTCATGGATTTGGTCAACGCCGCGATCTGTTCTTTTTCAAGTTGCCGGTGCGTTTGGGCAACCACTGCAGAGAGCCCATCTTTTTCCTCGACGTCGATACTAAGATTGTCGGCCGATAGACGATACAGTTCGAAGAAGGTCGATGTTGGGTTGGTGACAACACGTTGGGCGATCTTTGATATCCAAAACGCTTCTTGCAGGAAATAGGCGTCGGTGTTGAGGAAAACCATCTTGTCATGATGCTTGATCAGCAACATGTCTTGATTCTGTTCAATCCACTGGTTGACTTTTTCGCTGCGGTCGACATCCGCTGATTCGGCTTGGTCGGTGCTGTAGTTGGCCCAGCGATTGAGCCCTAGTGAGACCTTTTCTTCAAAGTCTTTTTGGTCGAATTGCCGATCGGCAAAAACGAAATCCATCGTCCGGCCAAGGTCATCCGTTTTCGCCGACAAGATGCTGGTATCGATTGTGGCTAGAGTTTGGTCGGTCGTGCTACCACATCCGGCAAATGAGACAGCGGCAGCCAAAAGGAGCATTGGCACTACCCATCGATTGACGTTGGTAATTTGTGGGCTCACATGAATAGGTGTTTGCTGTTTCCGCGATTCCATCAACTCTTTCCTCAAACAGTTCTTAAACCCAGCCATCATTTTTAACGACAGCGGCCGGAGACTTCGTCAATTTTCTTCAACGTTTGCAACAGAGGTTCTATCTCAGCCAGCGGGACCATGTTCGGCCCGTCGCTAGGCGATTGATCAGGATTCGGATGCGTTTCAATAAAGACCGCATCACAACCGACGGCGACCGCGGCTCTGGCTAGAGGCGCTACCATCTCGCGTTGTCCGCCAGTAGTGCCATCGGCGGCGCTGGGCATCTGGACGCTGTGGGTGGCGTCAAAGACAACTGGCGTGCCGAGTTCTTTCATTTGGATCATCGAACGCATGTCGTTTACAAGACGTCCGTAACCAAAGAACGTTCCTCTTTCGGTCAACAAAATATCTTCACAACCACTTTCCATTAGTTTACCGACTACGTGCTGCATATCCCATGGGGCCATAAACTGACCTTTCTTGACATTGACTGCCCGCCCGGTCTTGGCCGCGGAGAGCAGCAGATCGGTTTGTCTTGCCAAAAATGCAGGGATCTGGATCAGATCAACGACCTCGGCTACTGCGGCGGCTTGCTCAGGCAAATGAATATCGGTAGTCACTGGAACGCCCAGATTTTGCTTGACCCAAGCCAAAATCTCCAGCCCTTTTTCGAGGCCTACTCCTCGGTACGAATTTAAACTTGTTCGGTTCGCCTTATCGAAGGAAGCTTTGAAAACATATGGAAGTTTCAGTTTTTCGCAGGCCGATTTGACGTGTTGGCCGATCTCAAGCATCAATTCTCGGTCGTCAATGACACAGGGGCCGGCAATCACCAAAAGCGGCTGCCCCGATCCGCAGGACACCGAATCGGAGATACGAACAGGTTGGTTAATCAAAGGAATTCCACGGTTAGAAAAAGTGATTGAAAATGGGGGTGCGATCAACGATTGAACGTAGCTTCTCCGATCCCTTGTCAGATCGGCTACCTTTGCTTCGCGGGTACTAAAAGAGTCAGGTAACTGGGTAAGACCTCAATCGTGACCGGCAATTCGCCGCCGGGGTCTCCGTCAAGCTGAAACGGCACGCGCGTGTTCGACTTGATGGTAAGTTTACGAAATTTACAAAACTCTGTCTCGCACCATTGGCGATGTTTTCTCAAAACAACTGCCGCCAGATAAACCATCCCACGCAGCAATCCCCCATAGCGAAAGCTGCACAGGTCCAATGCTCCGTCGTAGGGATCCGCCTCCGGTAGCAACGGAAGGTTCATCGCATAGCGTGGAGCGTTGAAAATAAAGGCCCATCGAGCGGAGCATTTGGTCAGCACTTCGGTCGTCTCTGAGCAATCACGTCCGCCCTCCCCTTCAGGAAATGGCTCCACCGATATCTGAAGTTCGGGATAGCGGTATCTGCGAAGAGTGCTGACGACAGGACGAAACCAAGACCAGTAACTAATGTGGCCTTTTCTTTGCTGGTGTAGTTTCTCAACGACATGCGCATCGAACCCGCAACCGGCCATGACCAGAAACAACTGTCCGTTGGCTCTTCCAGCATCCATCTTTTGGTATCGACCATTACTGATCACATCGACAAATTGGTCCGCGTCCGCTGACATGCCCAGATGCCGCGCCAGTAGGTTTTCGGTGCCCAAGGGGAGGATCGCCATGGGAATGCCCTGTGGCAGTCGATTCGCCAGTAAAGACGCGGTTCCGTCTCCACCTGCGGAGACGACGGCTCGCAGTGTTCCTGATTCTGAGAGTTGCCCGGCCCGTGCTACAACTTTGTTTACATCGGTAAGAACTTCAACTTGAAGATCGGCGGCAATCAATCGTTGCCGGATTTCTTCCACCAGCGACGTGCGGTCGGCGGAGCCTGAGTTTGGATTGACTGAGATTACGATTGAAGTTCCAGACAGGCTACTGGCGGTGACTTCGGGTTCGAAATTTTTGGAGTTTGGCCTCATCCTCGAACGCCTCTAGGTATCCAACACGACATTGGTTCTGTAAATCCAGTCCTGCAGTGTCCGGCTCTTTTTGCTGATGGTCAATATCGTGATTTGGGTTAGCAGTAATGCCGCTGCGAAACCGGCCAGCATGATTCTAACCGTTTGCGGCCAGCCAAATCCTTCCACATCAAAAACCATGCTGGACACCAGCAGCCAGACAAATCCCATCCTAACAAAGCTTCTGGTCAACATCACGCGGCCAGTTGGCTTTAATCCATATCGATTGACCACGCGCAGATGCAGCAGGTTACGTCCGATCGATTGTCTGAACAGAAAAATACTCAACGAGTAAATGAACAGAGGAAGCATGTCCGCCAACGATACCAGCAACACGATCGCCAGATTGTCGGTTACCTCTCTTAACTTAAGCACATCAAACAACAAGAACTGAATCGATGCGGCCACCAGCAGCACCGACGTAAAATCGATCAACCCCGCCAGCAATCGAGGAACCGTTTTGGCTCGAATACTCGAAAGTGCCTCGACTTCTTTTAGGTCGCCAACAAGTTCATCGTAGTCGGTATATCGCTGAGTCGGATCCTTTTTCAATATGCGCTGTAAAATGGTTTGCCATTTTTCGGGAAGATGCTCCGGCCAAGGTTTGGGGAAGTCGATTGAAACCGAATTGTGTTCCTCCGACCAGTCAGCCAGCGTTTTACCCTCAAGCTTGACCGGTAAGTGACCAAAAGTCATTTCGTACAGTGTCACACCTAAAGCGTATATGTCAGAGGATACCGTCGTTTTACCACCTTCAAGCAGTTCCGGCGCAAGATAGTTGGGCGTGCCTCCGAATGCGGCGGCATCCCCATGCGATTCGCGCCTTGCCATGCCGAAATCAGATAGCTTCACTGTGCCATTTTCCTGAACCAGTAAATTCGAGGGTTTGATGTCGCCGTGAATGATGTCCAGCCGGTGAGCAAATTGAAGTGCTTGCGACACCTGCAGGCCGTACGAAACCAATTGTCGGTAACTCAACGTTTTGGTGCGAAGCAAATTGCTCAACGGTTTTCCCTTGACCAATTCCATCGCCAAAAAAGGTTCGCCTTCGTTCCTGCCGACGAAGTAGATTGTGACTACGTTGGGATGGCTTACTCGCGCCTGCGAGACGGCCTCTTGGAGCAATACATCGACCTCACGATCAGAGCTAGGCTCATCAGTCCATGAAACACCGCTGCGAAGAACTTTGACCGCCACGTAACGTTGGAGTGATTTGTCAAGCGCACGATAGACGTATCCCATGCCGCCACGTCCAAGCCGGTCGATGATCTCAAAGTGCTCAAAGCTCTGTCCGATCAGAGGGTCGACTCCGACGACGTCGAAAGATTCGTCATTACAGAGAGTGTCCGAATAATTTGAAAACGTAGCGTCTTCAGGAAGCGCCATCGTCGCCGAAAGTTCTAGTTCTAATTTTTCTGATGTGATGACGCGCCCGCATTCCTCGCATCTGCCCCCTTCATGCTGATCGATAATTAACTGAACCCCGCAGGGACAACGGTAGAGCAGCCTCGTCTGATCTAAATCTCTGCTAGTGTCTGATGGGTCCATGGATCGGCGCTGTGAAAGAAAACTCGACTAGCTAGATCAAAATAGAATGGCGAAGAGCAATAGGACCCTCGCAATAGGACGCTCGCTCCTTTGGGAGAGAGACAGAAGGCCTAGTTTAAGTCTAACCCATGTTCCGACAAAAACGAGTCCAAGCTCGATTAATCATCCGGTCGAAGGCGTGATGGAAGCGTCTCTTCGCACGGGGGGCAAGCTCAAATCTTGCTGCTTCGTCACTCCTCACGCCCTGGCGCACGTGATCTTGCTCCTCACCTTTTGCTGTGAGAATAATGATAGGATGGATAGCGATTTGGGCTTAAGTGTATGAGCGATGTTAAAGCCGGAGACGTTTGGCAACGCGCAGTTGAGCGTTAGAGGATGGTAGTTCTGCTTGATCAAATCCTTTGCTAGATTTTCGTCACGAAAAAAGCTCACTCCCGCAGTTTGCGGAAGTGAGCCGTTACGTTTGGGATAATGGAAAGCGTTAAGCTAATTTCCAACTGATCTCGAAAGTCGAAACAAGTTATAGGTTAGCTGAAAGCTCCGTATCCGAACGAGTTCGGTGGCTGCCAGGGCAACCCGCCGGCTGCCTGTTTAAACAGCGCCACCTCGTTGGCTAATACAGAAACTTTTCACAAAAGCACCTCCTTTCAATAAAACTTCCCGCGCCGGATCAAGCCTAAAGATGGATCCGGTCGTGGGCGGCTAACTGCTTTGTCGCGTAACAAAGCCCTCACATAGATGATGGCACAAATTCTGAAAGGTTCAAAGGTGGATCAACAAATCTCTGAAAAAAATGGGATGCTTTGTTAGGGCGAAATACGTGCTTTTGGATAAGATTCGAATGTTCTCAGACGAATTGTCGCACGGGAGGTGTCTTTTGTGGCTAGGGATGTGGGACATCCAAGATATGAAAATGTTCCTCAATAGTGCGTCTCTGCGAGGCGTGTGAAGTCGTCGAGGATCACGCGCGGAGTCGAGCTGAGCAATCTTTAATGTTAATTGTTTGCTGTCACGCCGCGCGAGGGAAGCTGTTGCCGTTTGGTCGGTCGCGATTAGCCGCTCTTGCGGCGACGAAGCAACGACGCGCTGCAGATTGCGAACAAGAGAGTGACTGTCGTGGGCTCCGGCACCGCCGCGGTTGCCGAAAATACATTGGATTGAATCGCAACGATCTCCGAATTGCGAAGAATTATGTCGGACAACAACGTCGACTCAAACTCGGGGTCTAGCCAAAGCAGATCGTCGATTTGTGATTGATAGAAGAATCGATCTCCATCACGCGACCTTGTGAATTGATCTGTCAAAATTGCGTTAAAAGTTTCCCCAACCAATCCACCGTTGACGTGAGCTTCGGCGAGGCCACCGATCCACAAGTCTACATCGTCAATTGAATTGTAAACCGAAGCAAAACTTGCGGCCAAATCGGCATCACCACCAGTCAATTCGTTGAAGTCGTTGTACTGAACTAATCCGAGCACAGCTCTGACTGCATTGATGTCGCCGATCGCGTGATCTCGACCACGTTGAATGTTGAGTGACGCGAGATCTAATCCGCCGGCACCGGGAGGTCCGAACAAGAAATTACGTACATCGTCGATGACAAGTGTGTCGACTTCCTGAGCCGCCTGAGACGCTAGTCCGCCCAGCACGTGGTCAACACTGAAAGTGTCAAAGAACGATGGATTGAAAAACGCGTTCTGCAATTCGACGCTGCCAATGTTTCCTCCGGTCGCGGGATCAACCAGTTGCAAATCAGATGACAACATTGTGTGCCCGACTCGAAACGCAGCGGTAGAAAATTCGTTTGACACACTCGCGTCGATCGAGGAATCATACGATGCTGCCGTACTCGTTGGTGTTGAAGATCCCAACAAAACTGGCAAAAACTCGTCGTAGGTGATCTTTTGAATCTGGGCTCCAACCAAAGATCGCGCTGATTGGTAAATGAAATCAGCCTCGCTTGAGACGCCATTGGATGCTGCGATTGCAGCATCTCGTTTGGCGACGAGTGCCGCTTCTCCGTTGGTAAGTCGAGCCGCCAAATCTGTGGCGATTCGATTGTGTTCGCGCACAAACAGCGTGTGTGTGGCCGTTAGTCCAACCTGTTCGTTAACGCGTACGTCACCAGCAACGAAAGCTTCGGAGGGAACCAATTGGGAACCATTATCGTTTGGCAATCCTGTCGTATTGAGCGGCAGCATGGTTCCTCCAGATGAAGTCCGAAGTAAACCATTAGTGGACAGATCCCGGAGGCCAACAGCTCGAGTCGCGTCTGAGCCATAGACATTCGAGGCATCGATGAAGGAGGTGATCTCATTGATTTGCTGGCGGGGCGCAGTGGATGATCCGCCGGTGGAGATCGTACGATTGAGCTCAATGGTTGCCGTTGAACTGAAGGTAGGATCGAAAGATGGATCGCCCGCCGGCACTGAGATGTCAAAGGGTTCCGAAACCGTTGCAACTCCTGAAAGGTCGAGGTCGTGGTCGAGAAATTGTCCCCATTGCCAAATCCAATCACTGGCTCCAGCGGAGTTTGCTTGAGAACTGTTTTGAGCTGATATGGCGTTGCTAATCGCACGCGCGCTGGGCAGGCTGGACGAATTTAGCCCTCCTCGTGGAGTCGAGATGCCATCGGCGTAGGCGTTGGGCGTCAACCTAATCAGTTCCGTGTCCGACTCGCCAATTGCCGGGTTGGATATATTGTTACCGAATCCGTTGATCGTTCGGTACTCTTGACCGCAGAGGTAAGCCTGCTGAACGAACACTGTCAAAGCTAACGTGATTACCACAGTTAGCTGATGCTTTATTAAGCCCCATCCCGTCTTCATTTGATCTGCTCCAAGAGAGTATTTGCAGCACATTGTGTGTTAGATACCTAACACAATAACGCCAAATTGTGTGATATCAAACTAAATAAACAGTTGTTTGGGTAGAAATGGGCAAATTATGAGGCTGTTCCTTAGGTGTTGAGGGGCACTTTTTCGAGCAATAGCGGCCGGCCTTAGCACTCCCTCTTACCGGTCTAGAAGCCCTCATAGATGAAAGCGAAATTGCCGCTTGGCTTAAAAATTCTTGGCGAATCAGGACATTTCTCATACCAATTCCAATCTTAGAAGATTGAAAATCAGCCTTTCGAAATTGCTGCCTCAAAGGGGAAAACAGGTAACCAACCAAAACATCCAAAATTGACCTCGGATTTCAGCAAACATCATTTTGTGAGTGGATCTTTTGCATGGCATTGCGGACTGCTTGATGCGTTAGTTGACAATCGTTTCAATCATTTTGGACGATCATTGCTCATTGAGAATGGCCAGTTTTTTGTACGCATTGTTTGGAGGGCAACCTTTGGTGGGAGTCAGTCGCAGGTTGAGGGTGTGCCGGGGGGGAACGACTGACCCTTTCGACAAGGCGCAGTAGAGCCCTTTTAAGGCTGCTTTTTGGCCTAATTCCAAGGGAAAAAGGCTATTCTTTGGGCTTCCTGACGGGTAGGTCCACTTTGACCAAACTTTTCGAGCGAAAAAGGCGAAAAGACCAGTAAAATCGGCGAGGTTTCCAGCTTCTTCAGTTGTTGGGGCAAGTCCCTTTTGATACCATCTGCCACCTGTCGTCAGTTGCAGGGCCCTTCTTTTTTAAAAGAGTCCCACTGAGTTGGATTCAAGTCCGACCCTGCAACCGTTTATTTCACTAACTTTTGACGTGACGCTAAGTGCACGCCACCCAATCCCCAGTGCCCCTGTACCCACTTTCTGTTTAGCACTGGCTTGGAAGTTCCCGAGTAATAATTATGGTCAATCGCAACCTCATTCTATCTCTACATGATCAGTCCGTCGAAGACGAATTGAGCAGTCTATTTTCCGCCGGCGACGTCGCTGTCGACGATATGGACATCGACAATTTGATCTTTCCAGAATCCGAGGCTGGCATTGGCCAAGGCATCGACATTGGGAACATCATCAAGGGCCGTATTGTTCGGCTTGATAAAGACCAAGTGATCATTGATTTGGGCTTCAAGAGTGAAGGAACGATTCCCCGCAACGAGTGGGACGAAGAGGCCGCTAATCTTGAAGTTGGCCAAGAAATCAAAGTTTTGGTCGAGGACTTGGAAAACGAACAGGGTCGCGCAGACGATCCTTCGGGACTGATCTCGGTCAGCTTCCGCAAGGCGAAAGTCATCATCGCATGGTTGGATCTTGTCGACAAAGTCAGCGAAGGACACATCGTTACGGGTACTTGTCAACGTAAGATCAAAGGCGGCCTGTTGGTCGACATCGGAGTGCCTGTCTTCTTGCCGGCGAGTCAGGTGGACATCCGCCGTCCGGGCGACATCGGCGAATACATCGGACGAGTTGTTCAATGTGAGATCCTCAAGATCGACAAAGAGCGTCGCAACATCGTCGTCAGTCGTCGTTCTCTAATTGAGAAAGAACGTACTTACGCTCAACAAAAACTGATGGCCGAATTGGAAGTTGGCCAAGTCCGCAAAGGTGTAGTCAAGAATATCGCCGACTTCGGTGCGTTTGTTGATCTTGGCGGCATCGACGGTCTGTTGCACATTACCGACATGTCGCACACTCGCATTTCCAAGCCGTCTGAAATGGTCGCGATGGACCAGGAAATCGAAGTCATGGTCCTAACCATTGACAGCGAAAAAGGAAAAATTGGACTGGGCCTCAAGCAATTGCTGCCTAACCCGTGGGACAACGTTGAAGAGAAGTACCCAATCAATACCGTCCACAAAGGTGAAGTTGTCAACGTAATGAACTACGGTGCATTCGTGAAGCTAGAGCCGGGCATCGAAGGTCTGGTTCACATTTCTGAAATGTCGTGGGTCAAGCGTGTTAACCATCCGAACGAGTTGGTCAATATCGGCGACGAGATCAATGTTGCTGTTCTGGGCATCGACAAAAACGGCGAGCAAATGTCGCTGGGTATGAAGCAGACTCAGGACAACCCGTGGGACAAGGTCGAAGAGAAGTACCCGATCGACAAAGAGATCAATGGGCGCGTGAGAAACTTGACCAACTACGGTGCGTTCATCGAACTTGAAGAAGGCATCGATGGTCTGCTGCATGTCTCAGACATGTCGTGGACTCGCAAGATCAGTCACCCGAACGAAGTTCTGGAAAAAGGCCAAGAGCTCAAGTGCCGTATTTTGGCCGTCGATACTGATCGTCGCCGAATCGCACTGGGTCTGAAGCAAATGAACGACGATCCATGGTCGGCAGACATTCCCGATCGTTACCAGCCTGGTCAGTTGATCAAGGGTAAGGTGACCAAGATCACTAACTTCGGTGTCTTTGTTGGTCTCGAAGATGGTTTAGAAGGTCTGTTACACATCTCGGAACTCTCTGACGAGAAAATCGAGAACCCGGAAGACTTGGTCAAAGTCGGCGACGAACTGGAAGTCAAAGTCCTGCGTGTTGACACCGATGAGCGAAAGATTGGCCTGTCACGCAAGCGTGTTGATTGGACTCCGGAAGAAGAAGCCAAGGCAGCCGAAAAAGAAGGCGGCGGACAAGGTGGAGACCGTCTTTCGGCTTCTGTTAGTTCGGCACCGGATGCGAACCTGCAAGGTGGCTTGGGCAACAGTGGTCCGTTGATTCAGACCGCTGGAATGAAGGCCGAAGCGGAAGCGGCGGAGGC
This sequence comes from uncultured Pirellulaceae bacterium, assembly GCA_938036435.1. GTDB lineage: Bacteria > Planctomycetota > Planctomycetia > Pirellulales > Pirellulaceae > Mariniblastus. Next base: position 40,576 of record CALHPU010000024.1, read on the forward strand.
TGCAGCAGCCGAGGCGGCTGAATCGAAAGAGGCTGAAGCCGAAGCCGCAAAGGAAGAAGCTCCGAAGGAAGAAGCTCCAGCTGCTTCCGAAGAATCGGAGGAATAGAGCTTGGTCAAGGGCGTCGGCCCATCGGCTTGAGGCTTTGTACGAAAAATTTGATGGCGGTAAATTGCCAAGCAACATCACGTTTGTAACGTAAACAAAACACTCGACTCTCTTTTGGAGAGTCGAGTTTTTTTGTGCGCTATTTTCCACCGCGCCAAAGCAGCCACGCAAGTAACAATGGGGTTCCGATCACTCCCTGAGACTTGTGGGAGCGTTCACGAGCGCGAAGCAAAAGTGGTTGGATGGCTCCGATTGAGATCAACGAGCGTACCGACCCAGTCGGATGCGATGCCGACGGCAGTGGACGCCTGGCGAGTAAGAAGGGTTTTCTGTCGATGCCGATGGCGCAGTACTTGGAGTTGTTGGACTGGACGGGGCGTCAGATACGCTCAGGCAGTCGGGGGGCAATCCCAAAGCATCTTGCCCCGATACTTGCACGCATGGGATTGGACAGCGTCTCTTGGTGTGATGTGGTGAAGAAGTTTGGCAAGATCTTCAAGCGTGCTGCCGGCAGTCAGCAGTCGATGGCCAGTGAAGCCAAACGTAGACGGCAGTCGTACATGCACGCGCCGGGTGCTGCTCACTTTGTCACTTGATTGTGAAGTGACTGCAGTCGCTCCTTTGCTCGGTAGCTGAGCGAAAATTCTCAAAGCTGAGCCCACGTCTGTGCCGCGGTATGCGACGGTGGATTGGATTTTGCCGCTTTCCGACCTACACAGCGTTTCGAGTGTCAGTTCGTAGCCCGATTGTCAGTTCGTAGCCCGATTGCTCAATGTGCCCGGGATTTATGACGATAACAGAGTAAGGTCAAACAATTTCGGTTGGATGAAGTCTGGGTGTCTCTTTTTGCACCGGCCGAGGAAAACTAAGTAGCCTGCCCCTTTGTTGGCCTCTGCTCTGTCGTATGGATTAGTGGCCGCAAAGAATCACAAAAGACGCAAAGAAATGCGCGACATCCTTCTTGCGACTTTTTTCGTTTCTTGCGGCTAACATTCGACTCCTAATCTTTTGCTTTGGTGGACCACTAGTGGAATGGGGACTCGTAGCGCTCGTCCACTACGAGCGCGGCTTATTGGCCCTCTGGCGCTTCTCGTATGCCCCGCCACAGCAGCCACGTGACCAACGACAAAGTTCCAATGACTCCTTGAGGTGTCCAGCAGATAAAGATGCCCATCAGCACCTCGTCAAATGGCATGCTTAATCCAGAACCGACTGCGATCGCGACACCAATCGAGGAAACTGCCAGTACCGATAGCGCTGCCATGCGAAAATTCAACGTCCATCGACGTGGCAACATGGTGATGCCAATCATGACGATCGGAGCAAAGAAGAATATCGCTCCCAGGACTCTTGGATCTGGACGAAGCCGTGTTGCAACCGCGACGATGGCTGCGACGACCATCGTTGCCACCATCAATCCTCCGAGAGAAAATTGATTTCCGGTCTGATTGCTTTGAGACTTTGGTTGGGATTTTTGGTCTAAGTCAACGGAAGCTAATTCGGCTTGCAGTATTCGTTCGGCGCTGAGGTTGAGGCTGCTTCTGCGCAGCACCGCGACGATACCTAGGATCAGGCCCAATCCGATTCCGACAGCACCGTTTTTGTAGAAAGCAGAAAAATTGATTAGGTTTGTGCCATAAGTTTTGCCACGTTGCCAGACCTCGAAAGGAAAACCAATTCTTTCCTGTTCGTCCGTTTTCCACCCCAAAAGATTGGAGCAGCCATCTGAAAGCACGAAGTATGAAATGGCATTGGCAGCGCCTATCACCATCAGGCCAACGAGAAAAGCTCGGCCAAACCAATGCCAAGAACTGGTTCCGATGCCTAACTTTTGGAGAAGGGGGATTTCTGGCTGGCTCAAATCACACACCGGAAGTTCTTGGCGGTTACCGTTGAGAAGGTTCTACAATCTTTACTGGATTTGTAAACGATACTTCGCTGGCAAAACTCTTGTGTCTGGACGCGACTCTCACAGTTTCACAGAGTTTTGCTTAATCGAAATCAGGGAGTTCGCGCTACACCGCTGTTGCGTCAAGCCCATTTGGCGTGAACTGTTACCAACGGTTCGCGCCGTCGGCTCACCGCAGTTCCCCGCGATGACTAGTTCCATGATGGAGAGAAAGAGGGTAGAATATCGACGACGATTCGGTCGATGGCCGAGTCGAGAAAAGATGGTTGTCTTATATTACTTTGATTAAATTTGGCTCTCTATCGGGTCACCGGGAACACGTTGATGTCAGAAGCAGCGAAACTAAAACATGGCGACATAGAAATAGACCTGCCTATTGTGACGGGGTCCGAGAACGAACGCGCGATTGACATCGGCAAACTTCGTGGCACTACGGGGATGGTGACGATCGACCAAGGTTACGTTAACACCGGGTCCACGACCAGTGAAATCACTTTTCTCAACGGTGAAGAGGGCGTGCTGCGTTATCGTGGCTATCCAATCGAACAGTTGGCCGAAAATAGCGACTTCATCGAAGTCGCCTATCTTTTGATCTACGGTGAACTTCCCAACGCCGACAATCTCGAAAAATTTCGTAACAGCATCAGCAGTCACACGATGCTTCACGAGGATCTAAAATCCTTTTACGATGGTTTTCCTAGAGATGCACATCCGATGGCAATTCTGTCTAGTGTCGTAGGTGCTCTTTCTACCTTTTATCAGGATTCGCTCGACCCGCATGATCCCAAACAGGTTGAGGTATCGATTCATCGGTTGATTGCGAAACTGCCGACAATCGCATCGTACGCCTACAAAAAATCTCTGGGCCAGCCATTTTCGTATCCGGACAACACGGTGTCGTATTGCGAAAATTTCCTTCAGATGATGTTCTCAACGCCTTGCGAGGACTATGAAGCAGATCCCGTGTTTATTAGGGCCCTCAATCTGTTGTTTATCGTGCATGCCGATCACGAGCAGAACTGCAGCACCTCGACCGTTAGAATGGTAGGTTCGGCCGACTCGAATTTGTTTGCGTCAATTTCCTCGGGCATCTGTGCGTTGTGGGGGCCATTGCATGGCGGAGCGAATGAAGCGGTCGTCAAGATGCTGATCCAAATCAAAGAAGACGGCGGCGACGTAGACAAATACGTGAAAATGGCCAAGGACAAAGAGGACGGATTCCGCTTGATGGGATTCGGTCATCGCGTCTATAAGAATTTTGATCCACGCGCTACCATTATTAAATCCGCGTGTGATCAGTTGTTGGAGAAGCTCGACATCGACGATCCATTGTTTGAGATCGCCCAAAAGTTGGAGAAAGTTGCACTCGAGGACGAGTATTTTGTCAAACGTCGGCTTTATCCGAACGTCGATTTTTACTCGGGTGTGATTTATCGAGCGATGGGGATTCCGGTTGAGATGTTTACGGTGCTGTTCGCGATTGGTCGCTTGCCCGGCTGGATTGCACATTGGAAAGAGATGCAAGACTCACCGACCAGTCGGATCTGTCGTCCGCGCCAAATCTACACCGGACCAACGGTACGTGAGTTCCTTCCAGTTGCCGACCGCAAGTGACTGAAGGATAGGCGATTGGATCGATAGATTTCAATTGGCTTTTTTTGAAGTTTGATATTTTGTGAAGGGCGACTGCCCGTTTAGCGTGCTGTGCTCCAACCTTGTGGAAAACGCCATGACTTTCAAAATTGCTGGCGTTCAAATGGATATCTCCATCGGCGACGCTGAAGCGAATTTCTCGTCGATGGAACGACTGGCGACTACGGCCACTGAAAATGGTGCCGATCTAGTGGTGTTTCCTGAATGCACTTTGACGGGCTATTGTTTTGAATCGTTCGACGAGTCAGTCGCCGTCGCTCAGCCTCTCTCTGGTCGCCATGTGAAGCAGGCCGTTGCGCTCGCGGAGCAATTGAAGACGCGCCTTGTGTTCGGAATGTTGGAGCTCGATGAAGATTCCACGGATCGGCCGATAGTTTTCAACGTGGTGGTGATGGTCGATCAAAATGGTGTCATTTCCAGCTATCGAAAGACTCATTTACCGACTTTGGGAGTGGATCGATTTACGACCCCCGGCGATCAGGCGACAGAGATCGTGCGATTGCCGGAAATCAATATAGGCATGAACATTTGCTACGATTGTTCGTTCCCGGAGACGGCTCGCGTGCTGGCACTCGCTGGCGCTGATTTGATTCTTCTGCCGACCAACTGGCCTCCGGGAGCGGGGCGTGTTCCCGACTATATCCCCAACGTGCGGGCGTTGGAGAACAATGTGTACTACATGTCGGTCAACAGAATTGGCAGCGAACACGGATTTGATTTTGTGGGCAAAAGTAAAATCTGTGATCCGCTCGGTGGTGAGATCGCTTCGGCGGACCATGCTCAAGAGGCGATCATCTACGGCGACGTTGATGTCACTTGGGCTCGGAAGAAGCATTATGTAAGCGTGCCAGGCAAGCACGAAGTGCATCGTTTTGATGATCGGCGTCCAGATCTCTACGGGCCGCTCGCGGACTAAGGATGTTTGCCTGTTTCGAAGCCGATCTAGCAAGAGATTGGAGGAGTTGGAGGTTGATCCGTGATGTTGCCCATTCCGTAAAGGCTGCCAAAATGACCGCTTTGGGCCTATCTTTCGTATCCTTCTGCGGTGCCTTTGACATAGACGATCGATAGAACACCCGTTAAGCTTCCATGTGGTAAGGAATTTTGGGTTGAGCCCCGTTTTTTTCCTGTAAAACGCGTTTATTACTCCTCAGTCTGCTGAGCAAAATTGCCTACATGGTGAAGCCGCTTTACTCCAAGAAGATCCCGGTTTTCGGGACAGTTGCGATGCTGATTCTCTGCATCGTCTGTTTCCTGCTGCCTTTTGCTGGACGAGGAGCGAAGCTGTCGATCAATTCGATGGTCAACAATGTGGCTGATTGGTTGCCGCAGCACTATCAGGAAACCAAAGAGCTAGAAGAGTTTAAAAAATACTTTTATGGCGGCGGTCAATTTGTGGTCGTTAGCGGTCCTTGGTGCCGCGAGGGGAACGGCACTTACGCGCGTTTCAAACGAAAGATCTACGAAGAGTCGCTGGATTATCAGAAGGAACTCGAAGAGCAAGGACGCGATGAAGAGATTCGTGCCCATGAGGTCGGCGATAAACTGGGCCTGATGTTTGCCGGGACATGGCATGAAGATTGGGGCGAGCAGAGTGAGAAATGGCTGCAGGGACGTGACCGGCAATGGTACTTCATTAATCGCAAAGGAGAGCTCTACCGTTGGGACGGCCGCAATACGATCAAAGATGGCGTGGAGTTTTGGTTCGAACGGTCAAGAAACGGTAAGAACAAAGCCACTGGAAAGTACATCGATACGTTTGGTCGCTTGCCGGATGACAAGAACAACATCGACAATGAGTTCTACGCAGATCCTCAAAAATTGTGTTGTCGACCGTTCAAATCGGTAATCTCTGGGCCAGACGTATTCGAACAGATGGCAGGTTCGGATGGGTCGCTGCGGATCACTGACATGGCCGAAGATGATCGATCGACTTTCGAGGCCAAAGTCGAAGCGCATAATCGGTTGTCTGGCGCTTTGTTCGGGCCAACGCCGGCGCCTGAGTTTAATTGGACGTTTGACTCGCTCTTGCAGCACGTTAGCGACCGAGATCGCGAGTTGCTTGAGTCGTCGCCAGTCTATCAAAACCGATTCAATGAGTTTCTCAAGCAGAAGATCGACGAGCAATTTTCCGGCAGTCGCAGGAAACTTCTCAACGCTGTTTCGGAGAAACAATTGTCGATGTGGTACGAGCTGTTTTATCAGCTAGAGGTCAATCCGCCAGCGCGTCAGACGTGTTTGGTCATTACGCTTAACGAACCTGTAATGAAGGAGTTTGCCCGCGCTGTTGGGCGTCCGTTGATGGGGAAACCACGTGGGCGGATACTCGAATTGGCCATCGGTGAATCGGGAATTGCTCCGGCGAACTTGCACTTGGGTGGTCCTCCCTGCGACAACGTGGCGATTGACGAAGAAGGCACCATCACGTTGAAAAATCTGATTGGTCTTTCGGCGATAATCGGCATCACATTGGCTTATCTGAGTTTCCGCAACGTGCGGATAACGATCATGTTGTTCTTCACCGGCGGCGTAAGTGCGATGGCAAGTCTTGCTTATGTTTGGTTCGGTGGTATGAACATGGACGCGATTTTGATGTCGATGCCATCGCTGATCTATGTGTTGGGGCTCTCCGCCGCGGTGCACATTGTCAATTACTATCGAGACGCCTGTCACGAACACGGTCATAAATTGGCGGTGGAACGCGCGATTGGACACAGTTGGTTTCCGTGCCTCCTCGCCGCCTTCACGACTGCTTTGGGACTTGGCTCGCTGATGACCAGTAAGCTTGCCCCGATCTGGAAGTTTGGTTGTTTTTCGGCAATCGCCACCATGGCTACTGTCATCATATTGTTCAGCTACCTGCCGGCAGCACTGGTGGTCTTCAAGCCGGGCTATACGAAGCAAAGCAAAAAGCAACGTGAAACTGGCGGCAATGACATCACAGAAATGGTGACGCGGTTTTGGAATCGAATTGGCGATGTTGTCATCCGAAACTACACCGTATTCGCTTTAGCGGGCATTGCTGTAATCGCCGCCGGTGCTTGGGGCATCACTAAAATTCAAACACAGGTGCACTTGTTGAAGATGTTCGATCCAAGTGCAAAAGTGCTGGCGGACTATCGGTGGTTGGAGAAGAATCTAGGCGAGTTGGTGCCTGCCGAAATTGTTGTCAGCATCGAGAAATCCGACCAACAAGAAGTCTATCTTGAAACGCTTCAGCAACGTCAACGACTTGCGTTCGAAGCCGAGCGTCAGAAGGAAAAAGAGGCAGCCGACGGTGGTCGCGCCGCAGATAAAACTCCAGCGATTGCATCCTCGGAAGATCCTATTGCCGACGGTGCCAACGACGCGGTTGAAGCGGATGAACCGCCGCCTCTGATTATGACCCCGGCTCAGAAACGTAAATATGCCCTGCGACTGTCGATGCTAGAGCGGATTGAATTGTCTAGTCGCGTGCGAGAATTTTTGCAGTTGTACTTTGGCGACAGCGGATTGGGCATCGTCGGTTCCGGCATGTCGACCGACGTGTTTGTGCCGCTCAGTCAGTTCAGCACTACCGACGAATTGGCGCGGCGACTGACTAGTGCTCAGTTGTACAAACGTCGGCCAGAGATGCTCGAGCAGCAATACTTAGCAGTGGCTGATGACGGGAAAGTTATTCCTGACCAGCAAGTGCACGGGCGTGAATTGTGGCGAATCAATGTGCTATTGGCAGCGCTCAGCGACGTGGATTATGGGCGATTCATTAACGACATGAAATCGGTGATCGAGCCCATCGACAGCGCCTATCGTTATCGCAAAGAGATTTTTGAGAAGATTCAGAATGCTGAACCGGATCAGCCGCTGCGAGAATCCAATATTCTTGTGTTGGGCGGGAAGCCAGAATTTACCGAGGAAGATCGTGATATTCGAGCCAAGATTAAGGCGAATGTCCCCCACGGAGAGTTGGTCGATCAAACGTTGATCTTTTCTGACACGCTACGAAAGCTGTTCAATGATCGGGGGATCAACAAAAAGAGCAAGTCCTTGGACGGGTATTTGTGGATTGACCCTCAACGGTACAGTTTGTCCAATCCCGAACTGACCGACAAAGAGCGTTTGAAGCTTCAGAAGTTTTTCGAACCGGAATCTTGGAAGAGTCGCGTGGCCAGCAGTGATTGTGTGGTCTTGATTGAGGACAACGATCTGTTCGATGTTGAATTCATCAAAAAGCATGCCAAGAAACTGGTCGATTGCCGAGATCACCAATTTTTAATTGATCATGAGACCAAGACTCCGTTTCCCGGAATGAAAACCGCGACGCAGCGGAAACAAAGTGGAGAAGACGTTGGCGTAACTACGATTTACACCGGGATTATTCCTATCGTCTACAAAGCACAGAGAGCGCTGTTATGGAGTCTGATTGAGAGTATCGGATTGGCGTTTGTGATGATCACGGTGGTGATGATGTTGCTCTTGCGAGATTGGAACCGACCGTTTGGTAAAGGCAACCGATTAAACGTGCGCGGTGGATTGCTGGCGATGATTCCTAACGTGTTTCCGGTAGTGGTCGTCTTTGGCGCGATGGCCTATCGTGGCATTAAGGTTGACATCGGATCGATGATGACGGCCAGCGTTGCGATGGGAGTTGCGGTAGATGACACCATTCACTTCCTCAATTGGTACCGCGGTGCTCTGGCCAAAGGGCTCGATCGAATTGCCGCGATTCGTTTGGCGTACACGCGGGTGGCGACCGCGATGACACAGACCACTTTGATCGCGGGACTGGGGTTGTCCGCATTTGCGATGAGTACCTTCACGCCGACACAACGTTTTGGAACGTTGATGTTGTTCTTGTTGGCGGCGGCGCTGATCGGTGACTTGATTGTGCTGCCGGCGATTCTTGCCAGCCCTTTTGGAAAGTACTTCAGTAAGATTCCTCAGGTGAACGATGGGGCCAAGCAAGACAATGTCGATGGCCGTTCTAGTTCTGATGCCCAAGATCGTGAAGAGGAACTTCGGTTGCGATTGATCGGAGACGGTTCCGCTGAGAGCGATTCGAAGCTCGGTTGAGACGCCACATCTTTTTCGACGTCTGCTGCTTGGCTTGTCCCCTACCCTTTCAAAACCACCTAGATGCAGCATCTTGCGCAGCCGGAACATTTGGCGGGCTTGTGACGACGGTGAGGGAGTGGTTTACCTCCAAGGCACCTGTTTTGTGGTGACTGTTGAGAATTCCACGGCAAATGTGGCTCTCCACCATTTGCAAAAAGTGACAATTGTGAATAGTCTTTCAGACATTGTGAATTGGCAATGGTATTGCGTCGATGTTTGGACTGCAATGTTTTAGCCAATGGGTATTTCCCAATGTCTGATTTCGACCTATCCGATCGACCGATGAAAAGATTAATGACTTATTCTTCTGCCGCTGCTCACGCTGTTCGCCCTTTACGACTTGCTCTCTGGGCTGGCTTGATATTCGCCGTCCTACTTTCTGCCAACGTTGTTTTGGCTCAAGAGATTGGCGATCGTGTATGCGTGACGGGTAATTTCAAAACACGCATCTACCGGAAAGAAGTTGATCGTGTCGTCGAGGGATCGATTTACACCGTGATCGCGAAAAAAGGGAAGTGGTGTTCTCTCGAAGGCGTCAACGGTTGGCTACCGCTGGAGTATGTGATGAATCTAGACGACGCCGAAAAACATTTCTCCAAGCGCGTTGAGACTGACGAACGTGACTTCGCAGCGCTGGCTCATCGGGGGATGATACGCTATGAGAAAGAAGAGCTGGTTGAGGCATTTAAGGATTTGAATCAGTCTCTTTCGGTCAACAAAAAAAATGCGCTAACTTGGAACAATCGAGGCATCGTCTATAAGGCTCAGGGGAAATACGACAAAGCGTTTGAGGATATTCGCTATGCTGTGAAACTTGCTCCTAAATACGCACACGCTTACTTTAATCTGGGCGTCGTTCACTACGCGGTGAACAATTACGCTGCTGCCGTCAAGGCCTTTGATGAAGCAATCAAACTGGACAAGGAAGATCCGTGGTATTTCGTCAGCCGCGGAAGCGCGAAGTACGGTTCGGGTGATTTTGATGGCGCAATGGAAGACTACAACAAATCAATTGAGTTGAATAAGCGTATTTCCGATTCGTACGTTGGGCGAAGCAATATTTTCTTGGCCAACAACGATTATGAGAAGGCCTTCGAGGAAGCTGACAAAGCGGTCGATATCCAGCCCAAGAATGCTGTTTCTCTCAACCAGCGCGGTTGGGTTTTGTACAAGCAGAAAAAATTTGACGAAGCGATGTTTGATCTAAATCAAGCGATCACTTACGCTCCTCGACTTCCGTTGGCGTACAACAATCGAGCGGTTTGCTACGTTGAACTGGGAGAATATGACAAAGCGATTGCGGACTACAACAAGTCATTGGAGCTTTCCGGAGAGTCTGCGCTGGTGTTTGCCAACCGTGGAGTTGCTTACGAGGGGCAAGGCGATTATTCAAAAGCGCGAAAGGATTTGATGCGCGCTCAAAAGATGGCTGGCGATATTCCTGATGTGGCAAACACCGTCGCATGGTTCTTGGCGACTTGTCCCGACGAAGACTATCGCAGCGGAAAGAAAGCTGTTGAGATGAGTGAGAAGGTTTGCAAAGAATCTCAATGGGAGGACGCCGGATTTATCGATACGCTGGCCGCTGCCTATGCAGAGCAAGGCCAATACGAGAAAGCGGTTGAGACTCAGGAGAAGGCAATCAAGTTGGCAGAGGGCGATAATTTGGAGGCCTACAAACAGCGACTAGCGCTGTACAAAGAGGGCAAGCCTTACTTCAGCAATGCTGGTAAATCAGCCGAGTCCGACCGGTAAGGGGCGCTGAGGGTTTTACTGGGGCGTTGGTTGTCAGGTTTATTTTCCAATGCAAAACCGGCCAAAGACCAAATCGAGAATGTCGTCGGTGTACACCGTGCCGACAATCTGGCCTAGTTCGTCTAGTGCCTGCCTGATTTCGGCGGCAATGATTTCATCACCAATTTGATTTTGGCTGGCGTGGAGCGCATCGGCGACCGCTGCTTCAGCGCGATTCAGACTTTCGCGCGTTCGCAATAGCGTAGATCCGACGACAGAACTTTCACCCGTTGATCGCTCGGTTGCGAAATTCGTAATTTCGAACTTCAACCGATCAAGCCCCGCACCAGTGTTGCTGCAAACAGGGATCGGACGATGAGTACTCACGTGATCTAAGTTTCTCAAAGGGGCCGTCCAGTGGCCAATCGATTCAGGCAAGTCTGATTTTGTCGTGACCACCAAAACAGCCAGTTTGTTTGCTGTTAGCCATGCCATTTTTTGATCAAGCAGTTGCTTTTCTTGTGCCGCGGGTTCTTCCGGCGCGATACAAAGTAGGACCAGATCTGCATTGGCCATCGATTGTTCCTGAAGCAGCAATGCAGCGGCCATAATCTCGGACGCACACTCTTCTCGAGAGGGTTCAGTTGACTGTAATTCTTCGATGCCGGCGGTGTCAGAGAGTTCAATATCAATCCCCGCGATCTTCACTTGTGCGGAGACGCGGTCGGTGGTGGTTCCAGGAATGCTCGTGACGATTGACGTTTGTTCACCGACAAGGGCATTCATCAAACTACTTTTGCCCGCGTTGGCTAATCCCGCAAGAGAGACTTTAAGCGTCGAATCCGAGGTGCCGCGGCTATTGATCTGACCGGTGACGGTTCGAATTTGCTTCAAGGCCAATTGGAGCTGAATGATGATCTGATCGTTGGAGATGAATTCGATATCTTCTTCAACAAAGTCCAAACCGGCCTCTAGTTCCGCTAAAACGCTGATCAACTGTCGACGAGTTTCTGCCAGTGGGCCTGCGAGTCCTCCGGAGAGCTGCTCGAGCGCCGTGTCAAGTTTCTGACGGGAATCGGAATCGATGACAGCCAGAACGGCTTCGGCTTGCGTCAGATCCATGCGTCCCGAAAGAAACGCTCGCAGAGTAAATTCGCCGGGAAGCGCCATGCGAGCTCCCTCATGGCTGATTCGAGTCAAGGCAAGCGACAGCAGCGCCGGTGAACCGAAGGTGTGAAATTCAGCGCTGCTTTGTCGGGTGTAGCTGCGCTCGGTAGGCCAGAACAACATCGTGCCGGGTAGCTGTGCCGTTGACGGTTCGTCAGCATGTAGGTTCAACACGCCTGCCAAACGTGTTGGTGTTGTCAGTGACCCAAGGTCTAACCCGTTGTCGTCTGGCGAAAAACAGGCAGTTAGGATCTGCGCAACGTTAGGCCCACTGATACGAATCACGCCACGCGCAGCGTTTCCTCTGGCCGAAGCAATGGCGGCGATCGTATCGTCGGTGGTCAGATAATCCAAAAACTTGTCTCAGTGGATGCGAGTTTCAGTAAGAGATCTCAACCGATTTAAACACCGTTTTGAGGACGCGAAATCCAAGCCGTTTATAAAGGCGAAAAGCGCCTGTGTTGTGTGAGGTAACCTCCAAAGTGACGAATCGAACACCCGCTTCTTGAAATCCTTTGAGGCAGTGGTAGACCAACAAGGTTCCCAAGCCTTTTCCGCGGTGCGTTTGGGAGATGCCGATGTTCTGTATGGTGCCAACATCGGTTTGTGATCGAATTCCTTGTACCGTTCCGCAGTTCTCATATCTTTTGGGTTTCTGAATTGTCGGATGGTCGGGATCTGCCGTGTTTTCGTTTGCACTGTGTCGAATCAACCAAGTCGCTTCTGGAATAAAGCCTTGCCGACAAGAGATCTCTCTCATCAACCGGCGGCATCCATCTTCTTCTCCAAGACAGGGAAACACGCTCGCATCCAGTTCGTTGCGGAAACTCTCGAACTTCACTTCTGCATGATCATTTAGGAGGCGCTCATCCCATGGTATGAATGAGTATCCGACGGGTATGTCCTGCACTGCAAACAAGCCCTCGCGCAGGTCGTATTGCATTCGATAGCGGTGGAAATAGGTAACCGGCATAATGAATTTAACAGTGGTTCGACCATCAAATTTCAGATGTGTCTTCGCATCTATCTGGATGACTAAAGTATGGTCAGTTATGCCGTGATGTTCAAGATATAGCATCCCAACCGACTTCCTAAGTAATGCGATTTCCCTTAAATTGATGTCGTAAACCACCCCAATCCAATCAGTAATTTTCGGACGTCCATTTTATGGAAATCAATATTTACCAAAACTGTCCCTGCCACACGGATAAGAAAATCAAGTTTTGCTGTGGGAAGTCGGTCGTTGCCGACTTGGATAGTGTGCTGGCCAAACATGCCGCTGGCCAGACATCGACCGCACTTGGTTTACTGGAGCGTGCGATCAAAAAATCGGGCCCGAAAGATTGTTTGATCACAATTCAGTCAAAGCTGCTGATGGAGTCTGGGGACCTAGAAAAAGCCAAAGAGGTGAACGAGCAGTTTGTTGCCAAGAATCCGGAACATTCGACCGGCCATCTGCATCGAATGATGATTTTTTCAGCCGAGCAGGACGTAGACCGCGCCGTTGAATCGCTTCAGGATCTTATGGACTCGATTACCGGGAATTCGATTCCGGTAAGTCTCGCCCCACCCATTCGAGTCGTCGGTGTTCAGCTGTTAAGTCAGAGTAATTTTCTCGCCGCGCGGGCTCATCTAAAGTTGTCGGCGATGCTTCGGCCGGATCAGGAGACCAGCCGGTTGATCGAGCTTTCCTATCGCGAGACAGGCAACGTTGTTCAGAAGACTGACCTTTTGTTGGATACTCCTCCGGAGGGTGCTGCGTGGGAAAAGAAAGTTACCAACGTGTTGCGAGCGATCAAGCGCGGGCAGTTTCGCAAGGCGCTGCGAATGCTGCGTAAGGCCAATGCCGATTTCCCGGGAGTACATTCGATCGAGCGCGGTATTGCAATGCTTAACGTCGTTCTCAACCGAACGACTGATGCCTGTGAGCAGCTTTCCGAGGTCGCAGAAAACGAATCCTTTGCGGCGTGGCAACGTGTCGAAGCTCAGTGCCTGAAGAACCTGTTGAGTGAAGATCAGGAATCGAAACTTGACGTGAATCGATACACTTTCGAGGTCGATGATTTTGCGAAACTGACGGAAATCGCGTCCTCATGCAAGCAGTTGGAGCCGATGCCAAGTGTGCTAGAACACGACCCATTTGGCGAAGGTCCGGCCCCGCGTGCGGGTTACTTGATTTTGGACAAAGACAAAATTTCCGAAGACAGCCAAGGGTTAGAAGAACTCGAGTTGGCCGATGTTCCGATGGTGCGCGGAGAGTTGCTGATTTACGGAAAGCAGACTGATCGGCTGGCAAGGATAGAATTTGTCAAACCGGAAGACGTGGTTTGCCAACAGAGTCTTCAGATTGTCCGCCAGATCTTTGCTGACGTCATCGACGGCGAGCCTGAAGTCAAATGCATTGACGCGGTTATGCAATTGGATCACGAGACGAATTTTGATTGGCGTTTGCCAGTGACTGTACCGCGGGAGACCGTGGAGCGATTGGTGAAGGACCAGTTCCGCAAGACGCTTACAGAGAAATTGGTAGGACTCAAAACGCCGATGCTTGGCGGGCTTTCTCTTTCTGAGGCCGCGGGCAAACCCGAGATGACCACTGCAGTTCAAGCGTTCGTTTTGTTTTTGCAGCAGATGAATGGCGGCGAGCGCTTTCCTGCTGGGCTAATTGATGAATTGGTGAAAGAACTTTCGATAAAAGAACTGCCACCGGTGGTTCTTGACGGGGTAACGCTTGATGATGTTTCGCCGGCGATTCATGCTTCGATTGATATCGAGAAGCTCACCGACGATCAGCTGGTTGGGCTACATCATTATTCGTTCCGAATCGGCAATCTTGCGGTCGTCGCAAAAACGAATCCAGAACTTCTCAATCGTCCGTCGACTCATCAGGTGATTTCCAAGCGTGTATTGTTGACGACTCAGGCGCAAATGGAGCCCGATAGCGAGAAGGGGCTTGAATTGTTGGCACAGATGCGTGCTGATGCTAAACGCGATGGCGAGCCTCTGGGCCATTTGCTGGTTGATGAATTTGAGTACCGCCTGTCTCGCAATTTGGTTGGCAAAAAAATGAAAGATCTGGTCCGCGCCATCGAAGCACGCCACATCGAAGAGCCCGGAGTTGAGTCTCGTTTGACGATGGTGCTTGAGCGGTATGGGTTGCTGGATCCAGCAATGCTCTCTGGTGGGCCAGAAGGTGGTGCTTCGTCGCCCTTGGACAGTGTGCCTACATCTGCTTGGCAGGCCAAGCCGACTGCTTCTGCGGTGACCGGTGATGATGGAGAAAATAAACTCTGGCTGCCCGAGTAGGAGTTGCTCAAGTGGGAAAATATATCGTTCGGTACGGCACGATGCGCAGCCTCGGGGTGATGTCCGCGCGCAGCGATAATTACCGTAGGGGAATGGAAGTCGTCATCCGCAGCGAACGAGGTGTCGAAGTAGGTCAAGTGTTGTGCGAATCGACAGAAGACGAACTTTCTCACCTTGATCAACCACCCACAGGAACAATTGTTCGCGCTGTCGGTGATGACGACGCCGTAGCCATTGACGCCATAGAATCGACAAGGCTTAAAGAAATTTCGGCCTGCCAGAAACACGTCGAGACATTGGGACTCGACATGAAGTTGATCGAGGTGGAACGATTGCTTGGCGGGCAGCGAATGGTGGTTTACTTTGTGTCCGAAGATCGAATTGATTTTCGTGAACTCGTTAAATTGCTGGCTGCAGAATTCCAAACTCGAATTGAAATGAAGCAGGTCGGCGTTCGGGATGAAGCAAAAATTCTGGCCGATTACGGTGACTGTGGAAAACCCGTTTGTTGCAACAACCACTTGGTAAAGATGCCGCCGGTGTCAATGAGGATGGCGAAGCTACAGAAGGCATCGTTGGACCCGACGAAAATTTCCGGCCGATGCGGTCGATTGAAATGTTGCTTGCGATACGAGTTCGATACTTACGAGGAAATTAAAAAGCAGCTGCCACCGATCGGTTCGATGGTGGTGACGCGTGAAGGCAAGGGGAAAGTGCTCAGCCATCAAATTCTAGCCGAACAATTGCTGATTGAGACCGAAAGCCATCGGCGGATGCTGATCGAAGCCAGTGAAGTCATCACCGTGATCAAAAAAAATCCCAAGAAATCTGATCCAGAGGCCCGTGATGGTGTAACTGAAAGCAAGGGCAAACAAGGGGGGGCTGAGGCTGCGAAAACCAAGAAGCCGGGCTCAACGAGGAGAAAGCAACAACGGAGCGATTCAAGTGCCAAGTCAAGTACCAAATCTAGGGCTGAGCCGAATCGTAAGCGTCCTCCACGTGGAAGTCGGACGCTAGAGGGTGTACAGGCTAACGAGAGCGAAAGTGCAGAAGTTAGTGAAAGTAAGAAATCTGAAGTGTCGAACTCAGAAAAACCAAAACGTGCGCGAAAACGCCGTCGCTCAAAACGACGCCCCAAGGGGGAATAAGAGAAATAAACGGTGGCTGGTTCAAGTCCTTGCTGCGCTTGAACTGCCGGTTTGGCTGGAACGCGCGATTGTAGCGGATTGCGTTATTTCTGAGCCTGAATTACCCGAATAGCGGTCAAATCTAAGGCAGCTACTGCGATAGCGGAAAGGTTTTTCTATCGGTTGATTGTGAAGACATTAGCTGAGCCCCGACGATATCAGATGCATAGCAAGCGAGAAGTCTAGATAAGCGCGTTTTTTATTTGGTTCCCGTTTCCACGCTGTGGACCTTTGAGTAGAATGAGTCAGTCACGTTCAACATCTCACATTGGTAGTTCTTATGCCCGAAGTTAACTTCCTTCTGCTCGAGGCGATCGCACAAGACAATCGCTATCCGATGGACGCCTATCAATTTGTTCGTGAGGCGGTGGCTTACGCCGATGATAACGAAGAATTGGGAGAGTACACCTACCAGCTTTCTCCGTCGGACGACTCAAGAACGGCATCGCAGGAACGTCACCTGACAGGTCAGCAATTGTGTGAGGCGATTCGGTTGTACGCGATTAACCAGTTTGGCTACATGGCGAGAGTTGTCCTGAAGAACTGGGGAATCACCGAGACATCTGCATTCGGCGATATCGTTTACAACATGATCGATGTAGGCATTATGAAAAAGTCGCCGCTGGACCATCGCAATCATTTTGACGGCGTGTATTCATTTGATGTATTGGATGTGGGGTTCGAAATCTGCAACACGGCTGCCGCCAAAAGAGTCTGATACAAAAGAGTCTGATCCAAAAGAGTCTGATATGACTCGTTTGACTTGGTTGTAGAACGATCTCCTAGGATATCTTCACACGGAAGTCTCAGCTTTTACCGGCCCATGCAGGTGCCAAGGTCCTCGGCGGTTTGAATCATGTCGCAGTCGACAGGCACTAGTTTCATCTTGCGTGTGGCCTCCTCTAGCGGAACGTAGTGAATTTCTGGTGGGTTGAGGCCGACCATAACGCCTTTCTTGCCTGCCTCAAGCGCTCTTACTGCGGCGGTTCCAAATCTCAAGGCCAGCAGCCGATCACGGCTTGATGGGGAACCACCGCGCAGAAGGTGCCCCAGTACCACAGTTCGAATCTGGTTGGGCACCAGTGGGCGTAGGTTCTCGGCAACCCATTCCCCTAATCCACCCAAATTTGCTATGCCACCGGTTGTTCTATACGATGCCTCTCCACCGATAGGGAGGGCCCCCTCGGCAACGGAGATAATCGAAAAATTGCGGTTTGTCGCATTACGCTGGTTTACCTTCTCGGCTACTTTCGCGAGGTCGAAAGGAATTTCCGGGATCAGAATGACGTCGGCGGATCCTGCCAGTCCTGCCTCTAGCGCGATCCAGCCTGCGTGGCGCCCCATCACTTCGACAATCATCACGCGATTATGACTAGCACCGGTGGTGTGCAGACGATCGATAGCCTCGGTAGCAAAACTGACGGCAGTGTCGAACCCGAAGGTGGCGATTGTGCCGTCCAAATCATTGTCGATCGTTTTCGGTACTCCCACCACCGTTATGCCTAACTCAGCGACTTGGCAAGCGATTTCCATCGTGCCGTCTCCGCCAATGGCGACTAAGGCATCAATTTCTAGATCCTGAAATCCCTTCAGCAATCGGTCTGAAATATTTTGAATCTCAAAAGTTCCGTCTGGTAACGCAACTCGATAGGAAAATGGGTTACCGCGATTGGTAGTTCCCAAAATCGTGCCGCCAAGGTGACCAATACCGCGCACGCGACTGGGCGTCAGAGCAATGGTTCCCCCGTCTTCGAACTCGTCGGCGTGGAGAATGCCGTCAAAACCGTGCCGAATACCGACACACTCCCAACCTCTCCGGCAAGCGGCCAATGTCACAGCGCGAATGACGCCGTTAAGCCCAGGGGCGTCGCCGCCGCCAGTGGTGATTGCAATTTTCTTAATGCTCATAGTGATTAGCTCTCTCTGCCTTGGCTACGTGATTGTGCCTGCTGTTGGGAATCGGCCTTTGGGAGATTAGGGCATCAGCGATTTCCCTTTTGCTGTCTGACTGCTGACTGCAAGCAGATGTCTTGCTGGTCGGTAGATCCGAAAATTTTGGGAAAACGGGAATTATGGAAATCTTCCTTAAATTCGTCATAGCTTAAAGGGCGATGTTGGGTGTGTGGTGCTATGGCGCGAGCCTTTGCCCATTTTCCCGATGCCTGCTGTCAGGCTTTGGAATCAAGCCAAGGGGGTAACATGTCAAATACGGCAATCAAACTGAATCATACCAAAGACCGATCCAAGGGGCGGATGTTCTCTTGTGACAAGATCCTTCAAAAGTCCATTCTTACGCTGTTGGCGGCGGCATTGGTAATCCCTGCGTTTGGATGTGCCAGCGGCATACGAATTCCACGATTGGGATTTGGCGATGCTTTGTTGGAAAAGTATCGGGACAATGTCTGGGCCAAACGAGCGTTCAATCTGCGCTACGCAAACTGCGATATTCCCTATCCTGAACATTTCCAGAATGGTTTTATTGCTGGGTATTGCCAGAAGTGCAATGGCGGCGACGGCTACGTGCCTCCGCTGCCTCCAGATGAGTATCGTGGCTATGAATTCCAGTCGGCCGATGGAGCTCAATGCGTTAAGGCGTGGTTTGATGGGTTCCCGGCGGGTGTAGCTGCGGCTAAGAAAGATCGTGCTGGTGATTTTCACGATATTTACACATCCAAGATGGTCAACTCAGCACTTGTCCAAGACACAGCGAAACATGTTTTGCCGGATGATGTTCCCGTTCTTAAGGGGAGCGTAGCGAAGGCGGAGATGCAAGCAGCCTCACAGTTACCTCCAGTGCCAACGTCGACGTATCGTGAGCCAACTCGATCGCCTCTGGTCGGTGCTTCAACCAGTTCGATAGCGCCGCCATATGTCGCGCCTCCGGTAACGGCTGCTACCCCGATCCTTGATCCGTATTCGATCACAGCAAATGATCTGACGCCGGCTCCAAAAATTCATAAATCGGGACCTGCCGCGATGAAGCGTGCATCGTCTAGATTTGCCATCGATCCTGCGGTCGCCGTGACGGGGCCGCTAGTTCAGAACGATTCAGCCTTGGGGAAAGCGAAGCAAGGTGGAGCTCTTCCACCAATTGTCTCAAAGGCAGCCAGTCGCCCAAGCGTAGAAGGGGAAATCAACGGTGTACGTGCCGATGTCGCGAGACGTGCCGGTACAGTCGTTAATCAACCGCCGCTGCCAATGTCAATTGGAAAGCCTTCTTGGGAGTCGAAGACTCCGGCGATTCGACGATAAAAGAACTACGTAAATTAGACATAAACGAAACAAGTTGCGACTCAGGTCAAGCAATAGGGGACAACGAAGTGTTTATCAATAATCAACCAGAAAATTCAGCCTTACGGTCTTCGTGGACACGGATGTTCATGCTGGCCTCGGCGCTGATGACGTTGTCACTAACGGGCTGCACAGCTCTGTTTTCGCCAATTGATTCCATTCCAGCGGCGCGTGTTCCAGCACAGTTTCTCGCAGAACCACAAGCGAATAAGGTTCCGATCGACGCTGCTCGTCTGCGTCAACCAAAGCCTGAGTTCTATACTTTGGACTCAGAAGATGTTCTAGGTATCTTCATCGAAGGTGTTCTGGGTAACCTCGACGAAGCACCTCCCGTCCAGATTCCACAGCCCAACAGTGATCTTCCTCCAGCGATTGGTTTTCCAGTTCCCATTCGGGATGACGGGACCATTTCGTTGCCACTGATCCAGCCGATTCCCGTTCGTGGCCTTACAATTCAACAAGCTGAAGCGTTAATTTCGCGGGCCTATTTGGATGGTGCCAAACCATTTTTGACCAAAGAGAACCGAATCATTGTTACCTTGTTCCGTGAGCGTACGCATCGTGTGTTCGTCATTCGTCAAGATAACTCATTCGCTCAACGTGGCCAACAGTTCCAAGGAGTGGGGCAGCGTTTTGGCGTTACTGACCGAAACGACCAGAGTTCTCGGGGGTTTGTGCTGCAGCTGGCGGCCTACAAGAACGATGTGCTTAATGCGTTATCAGCCACCGGAGGTTTGCCAGGGGTAAACGCGAAGGCGCAGATTCGCGTCTTGAGAGGTGATCGACTGGACATCGCGAGACGAGATGCTCAACTAGCCGAATTCTACCGCAGTAACACCCCTGATAAATTCCCTTACGGTATTGTTCCGACCGTACCTGATGCTACCAACTCGATTACTATCCCATTGCGATTGGGCCCGGGCGAAGTGCCGACATTCCGACCAGAGGATATCATTCTACGTGACGGTGATATTGTTTATGTGGATTCGCGCGAAACAGACGTCTACTACACTCAGGGATTGTTGCAGGGCGGTGAATTTCCGTTGCCTCGTGATTACGACCTCGATGTCTTGGCTGCTGTTTCGTTGGCCGGAACGAGCGTTGGAGCGGCTCAACAAACGGGATTGCTTGGTGGGTCGGTCTCCCGGACTCAGCCAACTGAGTTGATTGTGCTGCGACGTTTGCCCGGTGACCGGCAACTAAACATTCGCGTTGACCTAAACGAGGCGATCAATGACCCGCGGCAAAGGATCTTGGTCAAGGCTGGAGATACGCTGACTTTGAGGTTTAAACCACAAGAAGAGTTGATCAACTTCGCGACAGCGACCTTCTTTACCTTCGGGGTAAACCGAATCTTCCGATAGACGCAAATTGGATCTTGGAGAACAATAAAAGGGATGAGACATCAGTCTCATCCCTTTTGATTTTTCAATATTCTTAACCTAGTGTTTGGGTTTAGACTATTTTCTATTCGGCAACTCTCTCTTTACTCCTCCGAGCTGCGATGATGCGGTTTACCGCATCTAAAATCGCCTTAATTGACGCCTCGACACAGTCCATGGAAACAGCCCTGCCTCGATAGGTCTCACCGTTGTGATCCACCTGAATGTTGATCTCGCCGTTGGCATCACGACCCAAGGTTGAACTTTGCACGCGATAGCTTTTGCAGTTAAGCTCGACCCCTGTGATCTTCTTGACCGCTAGGAATGCCGCATCAACAGGGCCGCTTCCGTCTGCAAGTTCAGCGGTTTCTTCTTTGTCGCCTTTCTTGAGAGTCAATGAAATTTTCGGAGGCTGTCCGTACTTCAGATCTACGTTGAAAGAAACCAATGCCCACTCCTGTTCGACTTGGCCAAGGATCTTGTTTTCAACCAGCGCTACAATATCGCCATCAAAGATCTCCTTCTTTCGATCCGCCAGAGATTTGAAATCTTCGAAGACTTCTTGCAATTGTTCTCCGGTCAAATTAAATCCCAGGGTCTTGGCGCGATCGGCCAGAGCAGCTCGTCCACTGTGCTTTCCCATCACCAGATCGGTAGATGCGAATCCAACATCCGCTGGCAACATGATCTCGTAGGTTGTGCGCTCTTTAAGGATGCCGTCCTGATGAATGCCAGCCTCGTGGGCAAACGCGTTTCGTCCGACAATTGCTTTGTTGCGTTGCACCTCTAAGCCTGTCACAAAAGACACCAACCGGCTGGTAGGGACCAGTCGAGTTGAGTTGATGTTGGTGTCGAAGTTGTAGTGGTCGCCGCGTGTGCGCATTGCCATCACGACTTCTTCCAGAGAACAGTTGCCGGCTCGTTCGCCAATGCCGTTAATGGTGCATTCAATCTGGCCGGCTCCTGCTTCGACGGCGGCAAGGCTGTTAGCGACAGCCATGCCAAGGTCGTCGTGACAGTGCACACTGATAACCGCTTGATCGATGTTTGGGACGCGGTTCATCAAGGAGTCAATTACATGGCTCATTTGGGACGGTGTCGCAAAACCGACCGTGTCCGGAATGTTCACCGTTGTCGCTCCGGCGGCAATGACTGCTTCTACCACTCGGCAAAGAAAGTCGACCTCCGTCCTTGCAGCATCTTCTGGAGAGAATTCGATGTTGTCGCAGTATCCCTTGGCACGTGTTACACCCTCGACGGCGCGAGCGAGTATCTCGTCGGGTGTCATTTTAAGTTTGAATTCACGATGGATCGCACTGGTCGCCAAAAAGACATGAATTCGAGGATCCGCCGAATGCTTGAGCGCTTCCCACGCGCGGTCGATGTCTTTTTCATGGGATCTCGCCAGTCCGCAGATCTCAGGACCGCGGTAGGTAGAAGCAATTTCTCGGACGGCTTCGAAGTCACCCGCTGAAGCAATGGGAAAACCGGCCTCGATCACATCCACGCCCAGATCCACTAGCGCCTGAGCGATTTCCATTTTCTCCTGCAAATTCATGCTTGCACCGGGCGATTGTTCGCCGTCCCGGAGAGTGGTGTCGAAAACTTTGATCTGTCTCTTGTCGCTCATAGCTTTTCTGAAGGAATAAAGTTGGTCGAAAGGTTCCCATAATTTAGCGGAAGACGGGAATCTTGAAAACGAGAGTCTTGCACTGATTGCCGGACAGCTTTGTAGGCTTCTAGGTTCGCCCAGTCCGAGATGTGTCAGAATCCAGCCAGCTACGGACATATCGAGACTTTCGAGCGCTGGCTCAGTTCAAAGGAAGCCGTTTATTGGTTATATTCTCGTCTGAAACTTGGTCGCGTCCTTCGACAGACCTGTTTGCTTGCCCCCTTCGTCTAGTGGCCCAGGACAGCGGACTTTCCGTCCGAAGACAGAGGTTCGAATCCTTTAGGGGGTGCTTTAAAGCTTGATAGGTAACGTGTTACTTGGCTGAATCCAAGAGCTTTTTAAGCAAGTCTGAGACATTCAAATCACGTGCAGTATGGTTCAGATATTCGAGATCGGCTCGATCGCCGACGACTTTCATTACTCTGACAACGTCATCCCATTGTCGCTCTGATACCTCATTTCCCAAGCGATACCATTCCAACTTACTAAGGATCGTGTCTTCGGGGGAAGCAATTGGGAACTCAAATTTATTTTCCAAACCAATTCTTCCTAATTCCGCCCGATTCATTGAGCTGATGTCGAACGGGCGGTTTTTGAAAATAAAGATGTCTACTTTGGATGAAGATGCCAAGTGGATAAGGTTGAAGTATGACAATCTCGTAATTGCATCATCAATTGCTGCGGGGCTGACGTAGTAGTCGTGTTGGAGTTGACTGACGAAATGGCCTACATCTTTGGTTTTTAAGTCAGCCACAAGGTCGACGTCCATCGTGGATCTCGATGCCCCGTGATACGAGCAGGCAACTGAGCCTGCAACGTAGAATCTGACGCCCGTTGCTTAAAGAACTCTGGCAACTGGCTCCCATGCTTGAAGTAGGCTAGGGTTTTCGCTCATCATTTCTTACTGATATAAGCGAACCTGATTTGCGATCGTCTCACCGTAGTTGATTTCAATAAAACGCAGATTGATTTCATCTTCCGAAAATTGTGGATGACTTCGTCGAATCGCATCTTTATATTGTTGGGCGACACGGTTGCTCGCGGTAACGGCATCACTGAGCCGCGGGCCGCTCTCGAAGCAAACGAATCAGAACGAGTTCTGCTTCATGTGAAGTGTCACGAATATTGATTGGCGTTGCGGGCATGATCCAATTGTACCGTAATTCAATTCAAAAAGAACTTGATTTCTCCTCGTGCCTTCATACCTTGGCTTTTATTGAACGCAAAAAAGTAGCGTTGGAAGTCGGTTCGGGAAGCGTTGCCGAATTTCGTGATCCCAGCAGCACCATACTTGCTGGCGTCGATGATTTCGATGGCGAAGGAGTTTCCCCTTTTACCTTACCAAGCGATCTCAGTACTTTGCCGGCGGATGTGACAGCGCAGATCATTGTTGGCGTACCGGCGGGGCAAACCATCCGGGGCCCCGGGAACAATCAACGCCCGGCGACTACCTCTGACGCATCCCTTGTGGCACTGGAAGTTGGCAGTGGTCGTGTCATCGGTCATTTCGACCGCAACACTTTCTTCAACCTCAATGGAGCAGGCACCAACATCAATCGGTTCGACAACGCTCAACTGGCGTTGAATATTTTCGAGTACGTCAGTTCCAGCTCGCTAATCTTGGGAGATGTTAACATCGACGGTGTAGTCGACTTTTCTGATATCCCACCCTTCATCGCCCTGTTGCAGGCCGGTAGTTTCCAAGAAGAAGCCGATGTTAACCAAGACGGCTTAGTTGACTTCGGTGATATCGCTCCGTTCATTGCGATTTTGATTGCCAGCTAGTCACCATCTCATTTAGTAGTTGCATGATAGCGGCGCTGCGCGAGCCGTCCGTTGAATTAATTTTCGGGAAGGCTGGCGCCCAATGGCACTCACTTTAGATTTTCAGCTGAGCGATGTTTATGAAAACAAGATCAAGAATATCACCCTCCCTTTAAGGGTTCTTCCCAGAACTTTGTGGCACGAAGTTCTTGTTGAATTAGCCATTTCAAATGGATGTAGTGGGATTCGCCAGAATTCCCTTAAGAACAGCCGGTTGGAATTCTGGCGAATCCCACTACGATTTCCAAGGCAGCCATTAAAATCAGGGAAGAGCCCCCTTTGGAAGGGTCGGAGGCTCGCCGACGGGGAGGGCTTTCTTTTTAAAGCTAAATTGCGATATCTCTTTGGCTAACAAAAGCCCGCTCCGCCGCTTAGACGGCGACTCTCCCAAAGGGAGAGTGGCACGCTTGGGCCTCATGTTTCTGCAGTGAGTGCCATTGGGCTATCGTCCTTCCGCTTCTCGGTGGTGTTGGGAATCTTTGGAGCCTGATACAATTTTGAAGAAGAAATTCCTTTCAACAAATGGCCTGCGGCGACGAATAAGATTTCGTCCAGCCGAAGGTCTTATCAAGAATCGATGACTGAAACACCTATTGAGTGGCGGGAACTCGACCCAGCCAGCGTTACCGCCAACCGGATTGTGAACTGCATCGCGTTTGCCGTCGTACTTGTGGCGTCGGTGATCGGTGCCGTTATCGCAATTGCATTTGGGATTCCAGCGCCGTGGCACTGGTTACTGCCTCTGATTTTAGTCTTCGCCAACCTGACTCTTTTGTGGTGGGCGTTTTTTTGGCCCTCGATCGAGCATCGGCATATGAGGTGGTCTGCTGGACCGGTGGGCGTTGAAATCAAAAAAGGCGTATTCTGGAAACATCGAATCGCGATTCCTTGGGCGCGCGTTCAGCATGCCGATGTGTCTCAAGGCCCACTAGCGCGTCAATTTTCTATCGGCAATCTGACGATCCACACTGCAGGAACGAAGCATGCTTCGATCGACATCGAAGGCCTTAACCATGCAGTTGCCCTTGAACTGAGAGATGAAGTAATTCGCCAAAGAAAGGCTGGCGATGTCGTCTGATTTGCCGCCTGAGGATATTGTTGATGCCCAAGTCGTTGATGCCGAATCCGACGATTCGTTAGTCCCCGTCGACGCCTTGGTGTTGCAAAGTGCTCCGCCGATTAGCGAAACCGAGGACCGGTATTTGCATCCTCTGTCGGTGATCTTTTCGCTGACCGATTTGATCAAGCAGAACTTGATCGCGGCGTTTCTTGGGATTTTTGGCGCGGCAAACGGTGATCTGGTCTACGTAGGACTCGCGCTTCTTTTCTTCGTGCCAACTTTTATCTTTGCACTGATCCGCTACTTCACCATACGTTACCGAATTACCGATGGGGAGCTTGTCGTGCAGGAAGGCTTGTTCTTTCGCCGCGTGCGTACGGTGCCCGTTGAGCGTATTCAGAACATCGATATGGTCCAAGGCATTCTGCACCGCATGCTCGACCTTGCGGAGGTGCGTGTAGAAACGGCCAGCGGCACGAAGCCAGAAGCCGTTTTAAAGGTGCTTTCGCTAGATGAGATGGAGCGACTGCGCGAGGGGGTAAGGATTCACAAACAGAGCTCGCGCGCGGCCGGGTCATCTGCGGTGCCGGACGGGGCTTTGCCTGCGGGCGATGTAAGTGAACTAAACCTAGAGCATGAGGAATTGTCCCCTGCCCTTTCGCTTCTGAAGATACCAATTTCTTGGCTAGCCAAAGCAGGCTTTGCTAGTAACCGTGGGTTCATTCTTGTTGGCTTGATGATGGGATTTTACTTTCAGTTCGCCCAAGGGAATCCGGGTGACATCGATGCGGGAGATTTGGTCGATTGGAATTTTATTCCTGAAAGTAGTAGCCTGCTGGTAAAGGTTGGCTTAATCGCTGGGGGGCTTCTCATTGTACTTTTACTGCTAAGACTTCTTGGCGTCGGGTGGTACATTCTGCGATTCTTTGGGTATGAGCTTCGACAGATTGGGGAAGATTTTAAAATCTCTTGCGGGCTTTTGACCAAAGTTTCGGCGACGATACCTCGCAAACGCATTCAGTTCATCAGTGTCCATCGCGGCTTGATTCTACGTTGGATGAAACTTGCATCGGTAAGAATAGAGACCGCTGGCGGCGCGGCGGACAACAGCGAAAACGCAACCACCACCGTTTCGCGGCGCTGGTTTATACCTGTGATTCCCGAGTCGTCGATTGACAAGATCATTGCCGAGATTCGCCCCGGGATCGATCTGAACATGGATGGCTACCAGTGGATTCCACTTGCTCGGCGTGCGCAATCACGATTCATTCGGATTGCATGTGTAGTGTCTTGCGTACTGGTTGCCGCCGCGTATCTAACGCTTGGATGGAAGCTGGGAATTGCCGCATTGATCGCGTTTCCTATTCTGATTCTCTATGCGATCAGAAAAAGTCAGTCTGTGAAATATGCAAGGACAAACTTTGGCGTCGTTTACAGAAGCGGAGTGCTTACAAAGAAGACAAGTTTTTCCTTCTTCGAAAAGATCCAAGCGGCCTCGTGGCGGCAGACTCCGTTTGACCGGCGCTGGGAAATGGCGACTCTTTCGGTCGATACCGCTGCCGCCGGGCCAGCCGAGCATGTGATTGATATCAAGTATCTCGATCAGGAGACGGCCAAACAGGAGTACGAGCAAATTGTTACGATGGCTGCCGCTAGGTAGACGGTCGTCGCCTGCCGGCATGTCGTTAAACTGAGCACGCCCTAGCCTTCCGGGGACTCGACCGGGATTTGTTGCCGGATCCCGGCAGTTCCATACCTCTCACCTTGAGTTGTATGAATTGGCAAAAGAAAAGCCAGTCAAAAACGACTGGCTTAAAACACGACCAGTGAGCGGCGGGTTTCTATCACATTTGTCCGAATAGTTTTTCAAATAGGCCTTGGACTAACTGCGTCGGCGTCGTAGTCCCAGCACGGTCCCCAAAACACCAATCAAAGCAGTCGATCCCGGTTCTGGCACTGGCACCACTTGAAACACATCAACCAAAGCCTTGACGTCATTGATGAGCCATCAAGGGTTAATGTGCTGACGTTATTTGTTTCCGTCGAAATGAGGAGATCTGCCTGAAGGGGGGCGACAGCAAATGCAGGCAAAACAATCAAAGAAAGAAAACTCTCATGGGAACTCCTAAAAGTTAGAGCGAAATACATAGTGAGGAAAGGTGTCAAACTTTTCGAAATGATAACTATCGCATCTAGAATAACAACGTTCCCCAACCATGAAATTTAAAAATATAAATGGAGGGAAATGGTGGGGAAATTAGAAAAAAATGTAACCACCGTTTTGAGGGAACGAAAACGAATCCAGTCCGAAAAGGTGCACTGCAAACGGCAATTGAGCCATAGGTTAACACCGCTTCATTTTGATTCCCGCTAACTGGCGATGAGTCTCGCGATAAACGGTGGGATGTCAGAGAAGTCGACATCTCCGTCCTGATCGCAATCGGCTTGGGCCAGAAATTCTCCGGCGGTCAATACCGCGATGAAAGCCGAGATGTCTAAAAAGTTAACGACGCCATCTAGGTTCGCATCGCAGAGGAGAATGGGATTTGGCATGGAAACGGCAGTCAGCGAAAGAGCGAAGGTACCCGCGCTGCTTCCGGGTTCGACAGTGAAAAAGTCGCCAAATTCACCTTGGTTGCCGACCACTCCGTCGATACGCAATCGACCAGCATCCCACAGACCGCTGAAGAACGAACTTTTCTGAGTGCAAACCAGCATGCCCATAGCGTCGGAATCGAAATCGATGAAGCTCGATCCGGACTGCGAGAATACGAACGGATTGGCATTCAGTAGCGTCAGCAATCCGACGCCAGCGTCTTCGCCAAATCGGAAAAT
>CALHPU010000025.1 GCA_938036435.1 uncultured Pirellulaceae bacterium
GCCGCGATCACCTCGCGCAGTTATCACGCAGGCAACACAGTGTCGGCCGGCCTAGTCGATGGTTCAACGCACGCGCTCTCTGGCAACATCACGCTCGAAGTTTGGAGGTCGCTCGGAACGATCGCTGGCGGAGAAGCGGCAGACGCGTTTTAGAAACAGCCTTGGCGGACGCTGTGCTCCATGGATGCGCGTGTCAATTCAGTTTCTATTGATCTGCCTCGACCGATAGCCCACGCGCCAAAGATGGTTCTCCGGTTTTTTAGGAGTTCTTTGATTATTTCTTTGTTTGGTGGAGTTCAAGGACTTATATTTTTGGCTCTGACTTGCTGAAACAAATCTCATACCGTATTTCGTCCTGGCATGAGAGAGGTTTCAATTGACACTCGAGATGGCCCCGTGAACTAATCGGAAAGTTGCCATGTTTATTGCGAGATTCTTTATTGTCGCCGCCTTTGTGATGACCAGCAGCCCCGCGTTTGTTACGGCTCAGGATTTTTTCTTTTCTTTCGACGAAAACTCAAGAGCACCCACGCAGACTTTATCCTCTGGTACAACATCTTCAACGGCATATATCTTCTTTGATGTGAATTTTGATTTCAATCAACTTGATCTAAATTTCGGCACCGACAACAGTGGTGTTGTAGCGATCACCGGCGGTAGAGTGCACAACCCAGGAGCAGCAGGTTCGGGTACTCAGCCTTCTGCACCTGGTGGGTTTTTCACTTCGTTAGATCTAGATCAACTTACGCCATCTAGTGGTCGATTGTTCGCGACTTCGTTTCTGGGGTCTGGTGTTCCACTTGATTCTAATTCGAGTAACTTCCGCGAGGGTGCAAACGGCTTTTTGCTTGCTGAAGTAGACTTCGACATCATTCGAGACGGTACTGCAAACTTTGCGTTTGACGTAGGTCGTTTGGGTGTCATCAATGATGGTATAGGCCGGCTTACTCCAACTCTTGGAACCGGTTCTTTAACTGTTGAAGCTGTTCCTGAGCCTTCTTCAGCCGTTCTATTGATCTTGGGAGCTTCAGGAATGGTTGCTCGACGCAGGAGAGCGTAGGGCTGGCCCGCCTAAGATGGGATTTGCTCTAAAACGGAAAGTACAATACTTGCTCGCCAGCGTCCCATCTTTCTTCGCGCGCGGGCATAAAAATCAGTCCCTCGGCGGCGCCCAACGAAAACAGATCCGACGATCCGTTCCAGCGTAGTGGCTCAACCGCTCCCGGCGCGGCATTTTCCTCCGTCGCCAAACGACCGGGCCAATACGTCGGGCGATCACCGCGTGTCTGATGTGGAGCCGATAAAACCGCCGGGCGGCTGGCAGGACGACAATTTGTCTGACCCATCATGATCCGCATTGCCGTTGAAACGAATAAGTGAACTCCGATCAGACTACTAACGGGGTTGCCGGGAAGACCAAAGACCAAACAGGGCCTGCCGCTGTCGCGCTCCAGCACTCCGAAAAAGATTGGTTTACCCGGTTTAACTTTGACCTTGTGGAATACCTGAACCACACCCTGCGATTGCAGAATCCCCGGCACCAGATCCATCGTGCCCGCAGACACGCCACCGGAAAGCAGCAGGAAATCTTGATCAAGGCCCTTCTTAATCTTTGCCGTCAAATCACCTACCGAATCCCCGCCGATGCCCAGATCAATTGTCTCAGCACCCATGTTCTGGCAAATGGCGTTAAGCATCGGGCCGTTGCTGTTGCGGATCTGCGAATCGCCCGGCACCGAACTACAGTCCACCAGCTCATCGCCGGTAGGCAGCACTGCGACGGTCGGTTTCCGACTAACCTCAACTTGTGCGGCGCCTACCTCGGCCAGCAACCCAACATCAACGGGCCGAATTCTGTGGCCGGCGGGAAAAATGGTTTGACCCTTGGCAAAATTTTGGGCGCGTTGCATCGCGTGTTTGCCAGTAGTGAATTTCTCGACCGGGCCGTTCCACAGCAGTGTCACCTCTTCGGGCGTTGGATCGTTGTAGCCAATATTCGACAGTTCCACCATCACGACTGCATCGGCGCCGCTTGGCATCGGGGCACCGGTCATGATTCGAGACGCGGTTCCTGAATTGACGGTCTGCGTTGGCATCGTACCGGCAACGATGGTCTCCAAAACGCGAAAGTTCGTGACTCCATCTCGAATGTCGCGACTTGCAACCGCAAAGCCATCCATCACGGATTTGTTGTGGGGCGGCGAATCGACGTCTGAGATGATCTGCTTGCGTAGAACGCGGCCGACCGATGCGCTTAATGGAATCGTTTCAGATTCCAACGGCGGCAACGAGCCAACGCGCTGCTCGATCAATTGAAAGGCTTCTTCGACGCTGATCATCGGCGACTAAATATTTAAGAAGTTGTTCAGAAGGTCCGTGCCGCGTGTGGTCAGGAAACTTTCCGGATGAAACTGCAGCCCAAACGTCGGATTGTCTTTGTGCTCGATACCCATGATCTCGGTTTCGCCGTCGGGACCGTCGGCCCATGCCGTCATCTCAAATTCTTCGGACAGCGTATCGGGGCGAATCACCAACGAGTGATATCGAGTGGCGATCATCGGATTGGGCAGACCAGCAAAAATGCCGCTGGAGTTATGGTGGATCTGGTCCGTTTTGCCATGCATCAAACGTTTTGCACGCACAATCTTTCCACCGGTGGCTTGGCCGATCGATTGATGGCCGAGACAAACACCCAAAATTGGCAGCCTGCCATGGAAGTGTTGCACACTTTTTACTGAAATGCCTGCCGAATCAGGCGTGCAAGGCCCCGGTGAGACAATCAATCGATCCGGTTTGAGAGCATCTATTTCGTCGACAGTGACTTTGTCGTTGCGGACGACCCTTAAATCCAGCGAGGCATCAATTTCCCCCAAACGCTGGACAAGGTTGTAGGTGAACGAATCGTAGTTATCGATAATCAGGATCATTGGCGGGGGGCATCTTGGCCAAAAAGTCACATTGCTGGCATGGAATTATGTTGTTCGGAGTTTTTGCGGTCACTTGTGGCATCAACGCCGCAAATCTTGACCGCAAGTGTAGCCGAACTTTCCCAAGAATTGGACCTCCAACAGCGATTTTTGCTGGCTGTTGCTAGAACTGGAGAAAAGTGCCAAGCGTGTTGTCGTTTTGTCAGAATTGTCGTGTTGACCGGGCATGTCAATTTTTCTACTTTCGATCGCGACCCAGACCGATTTTTGATCCATCCGCAAGGAGGCGGGGGCTAAATGAGTGACCTTAAACACACAAATTCAAATCAATCTGTAACCAGCGCCCCGCTGCTGGATGTAGGACGCGGTAATGCGCCGTTGAAAGCCGAGATCATGGAATTGATCTCCGAGATCTACGATTCCGGATGGTTTGTTGGTGGTCCCCACGTTAAACAGCTCGAAGAGTCAGTTGCCGAGGCAACGGGAGCCAAATTCGCGGTAGGATGCGCTTCGGGAAGCGACGCTCTATTGGTGGCCTTGTTGACCCTTGGCATTGGTGAGGGTGACCGTGTGATTTGTCCCAGCTTCACCTTTTTCGCCACCGCGTCAGCGATTACGCGGCTGGGTGCTGAGCCGGTATTTGTCGATATCGATCCTGCGACCTTTAACCTTGATATCGAAAAGGTCGAACAAGCGATCACTCCCAAAACCAAAGCCATCATTCCTGTTCACCTGTTTGGTCAGTGCGCTGACATGACTGGGATCATGGAACTGGCAGGAAGATACAATTTGAAGGTCGTCGAAGATTGCGCTCAATCCATTGGTGCCACACATCAAGGACAAGGCTCCGGCAGTTTTGGCGACGTTGGCTGTTTTAGTTTTTACCCTACCAAAAACCTTGGTGGGATGGGCGACGGCGGCATGCTTACGACCAATGATCAAGAGACGGCCGAAAGACTACGTCTGTTTGCCAACCACGGGATGAAACCACGCTACTTCCACCAAGTAATTGGCGTCAACAGTCGCTTGGACGCGATTCAAGCTGCGATTTTGAACGTCAAAATGAAGCATCTAGATTCTTACGCTTCTCGCCGCCAGCAAAACGCGGCAAACTATCACCGGTTGATGAAGCAACATGGTATTAGAGACATGGTGTCAGCGCCATCGTCGACAGACGGTAACGATCACGTCTGGAATCAATTTACGATTCGAATTGGTGGCGGACAGCGTGACGCCGTGCGTAGCCAACTGGCGGAAAAGAATGTTGGATCCGAGATTTACTACCCGATCCCGTTACATCAGCAAGCCTGTTTCAAATACTTGGGCTATGGCGATGGTAGCTTGCCGGTGACCGAACAGGCCGCCAAGGAAGTATTGGCCTTGCCGATCTTCCCGGAGCTAACATTGGCCGAGCAAGAGTATGCTGTAGAGACCCTTGCCGAGATCATCGCCGGTTCTGCTGGCGTTCGTCGCGCTGCGTAGAACTATCACAGCAGGTCGGCAGTCGACGAACTCTCCAATCCAAACACCTAAAAACGGTATTTGGCGTTGTCCCGTCTGATTACTTGAGGCAGGGTGAAGAGCAGGCTAATCATAGCCTAACTCTGTGATCGCCGTGCCTCTGTGTTTTAGAAATACGGCCGCCTGCGATGGGTTATCCAAGGTGTTCGACGACGGAATAACCACCTAGTGGTCTGTCAAAATTTAATTTTAGGGTAGCTGGATTCGCCAGAATTCAGTTCAGCAGTATAAAACCGAAGTCTGGCGACTCCGGCTACGATGACACACTCTAACTTCCATCCCTGACAAACCACCTACCTACCAACGAGAATTGCAATGAACGGACCGATGTCCATGAAGTCCACGGCGTTGTCTTGATTGACATCCGCTTGATGCAGAAATTCGCCAGAGGTCAGCAACGTAATAAGTGGCTCGATATCGGAGAAGTCCACGGCTCCATCTTGATTGACATCCCCCAATGTGATTGCTGCGGACGGATCTGGGACGCCGGGCAAAGCCAAGAATGTCGTGCTCGGATCGGTGTCGAGATAGCTGGCGATCCCCGTAAACACCGATTTTAAATCGACGTAGGTTGTATTGGCATTGGTGATTGCTTGAGGCAACACGAAGCCAAGGATACCTTTGTAGTTCGTCTGCCCGTCGTAGGGGGCATCGCTCAATGCGTAAGGATCGACACTGACAAAGACGTTACCCTCGACGTCTTCGAACAGAAAAAGAGGCTGCGATCCGTTGACCGGCAATGCATAAGTCATGAAATCTGATGGACTGCCAGTTTCGGTGCCTACGACCGACAGCCTTCCCCCTTGCTCGACCACTCGCCAAGCCAACAGGTCAGAGTCCTGCTCGTTGATGGTTTGTTTGTCGTAAGTTGCTTTGCTGGCTAAATCACGATTCTCAATCATTGATTCTATATGATCAACATCGCCCAGTACCAGAAAGTATCGGCTTTCAAAAAGGTCGCCCGGATCGATATCGACCTCTCGGCGAAACGTGCCGACA
Organism: uncultured Pirellulaceae bacterium; assembly: GCA_938036435.1. Classification (GTDB taxonomy): domain Bacteria; phylum Planctomycetota; class Planctomycetia; order Pirellulales; family Pirellulaceae; genus Mariniblastus. Next base: position 5,448 of record CALHPU010000025.1, read on the forward strand.
TTGAAGTTTCTGATTGGGATGCCAAAAAAATCACCGCCGCCATCTCCCCAACGCCACGAGCTCTTGAGCAACTGCCATGGCTCAGACAGATGCGGGTCGGTGTCGCCAAAAACGAAAGCTAGACCACGGTCGCTACCGTTAGTTCCTTCGGCGAATGCTGCCCAGCCTCCAGTGTTGTCGGCCGCGACAACTTGATTGGCCGTAACATCGAAATCATCAATTGGCCGGTCCGTGAACCCGCCGAATGGATCAGAGACCAACATGTGATCGAAAACGGTTTTGCGAACGCCTCCCCACGGCAGATTGTGAAAGTTGACTCGGCTTGCACCAAAGTTGTAGATCACATGAGTGACCTCGATGACACCATCGCCCAAGTCGCGTGTACGCTGGTAGTTGAGTAAGCCGCTTGGTTGTTGTGGATTGGATTGTGTGTCCGCTTGCACTGCCAACGACAGAGTCGACCACGAATTGGATTCGACCGAACCACTAGCAAGCAGCGGAGCGAATGTTGGTCGAGCAACGTTGCTGTTGTCTACGTAGTATCCCGACTGATGGTAGAAAACCGCTTGTCCGCCAGTGTCGCGTGGACTGGTGTCAACAGAGATGGATTGAAACACTTCGTCATTGTAGGGACGGGAGAAGGACTGCGGAGGAACGATCTCGCCGACTTCACTGCGTATAGAATAGATCTGCCCGCCTTGCCCGATTCGAATCTCCCAGTCGCGATTGGCGGGGCCGCCGGTTTGAGTGTGGGTAAGTGCGGCGTGGTAAACATCGTTTTCGCTGACGCCGAATCCCCAGTTAGATCCCGAGAGATCAAGATCCGTGGTGCCGCCAAATTCAAAGTCGCCAACAGTTGCAGCGGATGTGTTAGAGAACACTTGCAGTAGCACATTTTCTTGTTGAGCAACAGCAATGTGAGACCCGCACAGGCAGAGAGCCGTCGCCAAAATTGCAAGAAAGTTGATACGGATTTTAGGCATGTCTGGCATCAAGAGGTTCCAGAGGTGAGTTCAGGAGAAGGAAACGCTGCCGTTGCCCCGGCAACGTTTTTTGGCGAAGCATTGGGCAACTTGGTGCTTCAGAGATAGGGTGTCGTAAACGACGGAGGGAGATCAGTTGCTACGATTCATTTATCGGCAACATATCGTTGGGGCTTAAGAAGGCGGCCACGTTTGGAGAGAAGGAAGCCCAGTGTGCGATGTCTGATATCACTTGCAGTGCACTCGGACACGGCATGGTCAATCGGGTGCCATGCTACACGCCTTACCGGAAGTGCCGCGAACGATGATGACAGGCATGCTTACGCTATTGATTGGGCGTTGGTTAAACTGGCGTGAGCATGTTGTGAGTAGTACGCTTAAACCAAGCATCGGCGATCGCGTAAACATGGCACCCCGGCCTAGTGCGTCTCTAAGTCGTGGATCTAGATTTGTTTTATGTGGCACGCCTCTCCGAGGCGTGAAAACTCGACTCGGAAAGTCGAGCTACGTAGCTTGCAGCCCTAATTCCAAATCTGGAGGCAATCCTAGCCCTTAAACCCGTTCGGGTTTTTGCTCTGCCATCGCCAGCCGTCGGCACACATATCTTCAATGCCTCGTTCAGCCTTCCAACCTAATTCGTCGGCGGCTTTGGAAGGGTCCGCATAACATGCGGCGATGTCGCCCGGGCGACGTTCGACTATTTCGTACGGAATCTCTTTCTCCGCCGCAACGCCGAATGCTTTGACAATCTCCAGCACACTATAGCCTTGGCCTGTGCCAAGATTATAGGTGACAACACCGGGGTTTTTCTCAAGCTTATTCAACGCCAAAACATGTCCGACCGCTAGATCGACGACGTGAATGTAGTCTCTCACACCCGTGCCATCGGCGGTGTCGTAATCGTTTCCAAAGACTCGCAACTTTTCCAGCTTGCCCACAGCGACCTGCGAAACGTAAGGCAACAGATTGTTGGGAATGCCATTGGGGTCTTCGCCAATATCGCCCGACTTATGAGCCCCGACGGGATTAAAGTAACGCAGCAGCGCAACGTTGATCGACGGATCACATACCTGCCAATCGCGCAGGATATATTCCATGATCAATTTTGAACGTCCGTACGGATTGGTAACCTCGTGGATTGGTGTGTCCGATTCTTCGGTCAAAGGCAACGATTTTGGAATCCCATAAACCGTTGCGCTAGAACTGAAGACAAAATTCTTCACACCATGCTCACGCATCGCGAAGCAAATGTTCAAGGTGCCCGTCAGATTATTCTCATAGTACTCCAGCGGTTTGGCAACGCTTTCGCCAACCGCCTTTAGCGCGGCAAAATGAATCACCGCATCAAACTGTTCACTGCCTACGATTCGAACCATCGCAGCGCGGTCACGCAGATCGGCTTCGTAAAACTTGATTTGCTTGCCCGTCAATTGCTCAACTCGCACCAACGACTCCTTGGAGCTATTGGCCAGGTTATCAATCACGGTCACTTGATGGCCGCTGTTAAGTAGCTCCAGACAAGTGTGGCTGCCAATGTATCCAGCGCCGCCGGTTACCAAAACGTGCATGAGTCATCTCCCGAGTGTACGACTGAGCCTGTCGCTCATTGAAATTGAGCCGGATTTTTCATCAATCTGGCGTGTGAATGAATTCGCAGATCTCTCGATGGGCTTCGGCGGTAACGCCGCCGACGCAAGCTTCCGTGCGAGTTGGGTGCAATAGTATTAATTGACATCAGTCACGACGCAACCAAGCAGTCGGGCTCCGCCGTTTTGCAGTTCTTTCACCGAGGACTTGGCAAAAGTCTCATTGCTTGACTTAAGACTGACAACCAGATAGCTGCCCTCACATACTTCGTACCAAAGTTTGGCGTGAGCGCTATGAGCGCTTCCTGCAGAAACACAGACAAACTGGTAGTCCTGTTTCATCTCGGCAACGGAATTGATCAGCAGTTGTTTTGCGTTCCATCGATCCATGGCGCACTCGCCCACCGGTAAGAATCCAAACGACGATTCGTCGCGTGAGACAACTTTTTCTCGCCAATTTTGATTACGGTTGATGCATTCCAAGAATCCTTTTTGCCCGGCCAACCCGCTGGCTTGTGTCAACCGGCGACCGTCTACATCGGCGTCAACCAAAAGGACGTTGCCAATATTTCTTGATGCGATGGCTGAGGCGACGCGAGCGCATGTCTCATCGACGTGTGGGTTCTCTTCAGTACCGACAAACAGCAACACCGTCGATGCGGCTAGTGGAAACCGTTCGAAGATCTTATCGACCAAAGCTGAAATCTCGCTTTTGGGCTCTTGGCCCTGCGCTTTGGCTGCCTTGATCGTGTCTAGGTCTGGAACATTAATGACCTTCATTTGAGAATCATCATCAACAGAGACGGCCGATGAGACGTTAGGAATGCTGACGAATACGATTTGGTGATCGTCAGAACTAGTGCCCGAAGGCGTCGGTTGAGAAGTGTTCATGTTGGGAAAGACGATGGAGTTCATGTGTTCAACTGCAGGCGCTTCTAGTGTGCCGTGCAGCTGGTTATAAATTTCACGCGTGGCAAAGGTGGGTGATTCGATTGGAGGATTTGTTGACGACTGCGAAGCGGGCGCCGCGGCATTTTCCATCGGGACAGCACTTAGGCTGTTCAAATCAGCAATTCCAATACAACGGGCGGGCGAGTCCGGAATGTCTGACGTTGTGCTCTGGCAGGCTGTTGCTGCTGGAAGGTCTGACTGAAGCCATTGCCGGCCTGAGTGGCTAGAAACTGTCGATGTCATATTCGAACTCTGGAAAGTGCGGCTGTTAGTATGGGTTGATTCGAAAGTTTCGAACACTTGGGGTGTTGATCCACGCAGCGCCGATAGCGCTCAACCTCTGGAACCTGTCACGGGTCGTGAGCAATGAAAGATTTACTGTTCAGTTGACGGATTGCGAAGCTGTTCAAAGAGCTGGTTGTAGTCCATGCGTTGAGCGTTTCCTGTAGATGTCTCTACATTTGGAAAAGGCGGAGCCTGTGGTGGCTCGGCCGCTTGTGGAGGTGTATATTGCTGAGTCTCGTTGACGTACAGCATGTCGCGGTCGTCCTGCACTGCCGGCTGTTCGCCCGGTTGTTGGTAGTTCTGGTAACCGGTAACGGGCGTTTCTACCGAAACCGAATCAGCACCGTGTTCCACGAGTGACTGATCATTCAGAAGACCGCTGACGCCAGTTTGCTCAGGAATTGCCGATGCAGGATCCGTGAAGTGAACCTTGTCCAAGATTTGCTGTTGCGAAAATATCTCTTTAAGGATCTCTTGCGACTGCTCCTCTGAAGGATCGGTCACAGTCTCGGAAACCAAAGGCTCGACGGGTTGTGGTTGCTCGGAGGCTTCGGAAGTTTCTACTTCACGCTGCGCTTGAAAGTTACGCATGAATTCTTCGGTTCTGCGACGCGCCTCATCCTGAGCAGTGGATTCTGGTGTTTTGAAATCACTGGCCGAGGCATGAGCCGAATAAGGCACTGCAAATCCGGCAGGTTGTTCGGGAGCCGCCAAATGATCGGGCGAGTAGTCAGCACGCGCTTCTGACACATAGCCCTCGCTAGGTGCTTGGGCAGCGTTAACTGCTTCCGCCGAAATGCTGTTTTGCTGGGCATGGTTGGCTTCCATCTGAGGAAGAAGATGGCCGGGAACGAGATCGTTCAGGTCAATTAGGCCAGCGGTCGTTTCTTCCGCTGGTTGTCCCGGTTGGTCAACTGGGCCGTCGGCAGGATCCTGCTGACTGTTGAGATCGAACGTCGCGGCCGAATCAAGATCGCTGGTCAGTGCCTCTAGATCTTCATCCGTCGGAAGCGCGGATTGTGATTGAGGATAGAGACCTGCCTCGGACTGAACCGGATCTTGACTCTCTTGTGACGCGAAAGGATCTTGATTGAACGCCGTAGCTGTTTCAGAAACTTCATCGGACGAGACCGAAACCGGCCCCAATTCCGTCGGTACAGAAGGAACTGGCTCAAACGAGTCTGGCGTTTGCGAACTGACCTCAGAAGGTACTTGGAATTGGCTTGGGTCCCAAGCTGTTTCTTTGTTGTTCTGCCAAGTGTCTGTCGGAGGAACGGACGATTGGGTGTCGCTCGTGGCGCCTAAATCCGACACGCTATCGTAAGAAGGAAAGTCACTTTGGTCATCATTGACAACGTCGGAAGTAGTGGACTCGGTTGAAACGTCTAACGCGTCAAGTTCCTCGATTGCAAGTTCTGGGGTCTGCGTGTTCCAGTGGTCCGACCCCGCTTCGCTAGTTGTGTCGTTCGAGGTGTCCAAAGGCTGAAGGTGGCTCAATTGATCTGCGGTAACATCCAGCGAAGCTTTATTCTGCTCAGCCACGAAAGGAGAATAGGCGTCCTGCAGCATTTCCTCTTCTTCGAATGGTTCGGCGAAAGGGTCAGTCGACTCTACGACAGGAGTTTGCGATTCGGCTTCTGTTTCTTGATTCGAGTCGCTAATGCAATTCTCGAGGGAATCTGACTCTACAAACGGACGTGGCTCAAACGGGGATGTGTGAAAGGTTGACGGTTCGGATGCGACAGGTTCGACGAGGCCCAGTTGTTCCTCGATGCTGCACTGAGCCATTGGGCTCGAGCTCTCCTCCGATTGTAAATTTTCAGCCGCGAATGCTTCGACTGGCTCCTCCTCCGAAGGTGACTCGTATGTTGTGTCGGCCTCATCTTCGGAATCAGAATGAGCCTCGGATTGTTGGGCTTCGTCGGGTACTCGGAACGGATGAGCTGGAATCATCTCGTCGACGACCGGAGGTTCAATGCCTTGTTCGTTCAGCCCCAGAACTTCGAAGGCAGACCGCACTTCATCAGAACCAGAATCATCCTGACCGCGAGTTTGCTCAAACAGTTCATCCTGCTCTTGCTCTAGTGAAGCGATTCTTTCAGATTCGTAATTGCCGTCTTCAAGTTGCTGATCGTCGTCTTGAGGAGCGAACGGATCTGTACTGGCCGCATGGGCGGCGAACGCGGTGGCAGCAAGGGCCGCAGCGGCAGCGTGGCTGGTTAACGGGCTTGATTCGTCTGGACGAGAATCAAATTCCTCGGCGTTGTCTTCTGGAGATAATTCATCGGCTAGCGCATCCTCGTCCTGACCGATCTGCTGTGCATCTTCTTCGACGGCTGCAACATCTTCGTTCTCATTCTCATCCCCTTCCTCAGCGGGTTGCGCCGCAAAAGGGTCTTCCATTTCGGCGAGGCAGTGGGCGTCCTCCGATACACAAGCGGCTTCGTGGTCTCCAAGCTGTCCGAATTCAACGACGAAACCCGATTCTTCGTTTGCTTGGGCGTCCACTGCATTGAAGTCCAGTGCTTCAACGTCCATTGCGACCACCGGCATGTTCTGCATCTCAGCCCACGCCTCACGGATCAACGTTCGGCCAACGGGCAGCTGATCACGGCTGGCGGCCAGCAGCAGCGACTGGTCGCAAAGTTGATTGATCAGTCTCGGACAGCCATCGGAGTGCACAAAGATTTCCTCGATGGCCTCATTGTCGAAAATCTCATCTCCAGAACGTCCGGCTTGTTCGATGTGTTGGTATATAAACTGTTCAGTTTCTTGCTTGCTAAGATTTTGCAAAACGCATCGAGCGGCAATACGTTGATTGAACGATGCCAGTTTGGCATCGGTCAGCGATTCTTCCAATCGCTGAGTGCCTGCGAGAACCAGTTGCACCAAGGAGCGCCCGCCGCGAATCTGATTGGTGATCAATCGCAGTTCGTCGATCAGCTCAACAGACAGACGATCAGCCTCATCAACTAGCAACAGCACTCCGTCGTCGGCGCCTTTGCTCTCTTTAAGGTACGCCATAAGGCTCAGTCGCAGTTCGCCTTCGGAGAGCCCCGCATAAGGCAGATCTAGTTCGAAAAGAATCGATTGCAAAAGCTCCGAGCGCTCCTCAAGGCGCGAGCACTCAATGTGAACGACATCGAAACGCGAGTCAAAAGAGTGGCCAATTTTTTGCAGTAAAAGTGACTTGCCCATCCCAACGGCTCCAACGACGACCACAGGTCCATTGGACCGATCCACGCACATGTGAGTGACGTCGATCGCCTGCTGGTAAGAGAGGCCTGCGAAGAAATCTTCAATCCGTGGAACATTGTTGAACGGGCGTGATGAAAATTGAAAGGTCTGCTCGTACATGACGAATTCCTGATTAGCTGTTCTGACGAAGCTGAGTTGAAGTTAGGTTGTGGCTCAGCGACTGATTTAGGTGTATGGTCGAAGTCGATTGCCAAGGAATCTAATTTTGGAACATCCAAGCGATTCGGGCGAATCCATGGAACAAGTTATCGGCGAATGCTGTTCGTATCTCAGGATTAAACAGGCAAAAACCGATAGCAATAATCGTGACGGCGAACAGAATCAATTCAGCGAAATTCACGACGTGATTGGCCCAAGGTACCTGACCGGAGGAAAAATCGTAATTTGTACCATCCTCCGAGACGTCACCGAGGGTTGCGACAACAGGTACGCCAAGTTTGTGCACTACGCTGGCGGTGTTCTCAAATCCTCTGTCCTCAAAGGGACGGTAGGCGAGCGTAACCAGCGTTGCCAAAAGGCAAGAAACGCCAGTCAAGAGAATGAAATGTGGCAGCTTAGGGACTCCTCCAATTGGAGTTGGTAGCTGGCCGCTAACGCCACGTACGGAGAACGCCATCTGGTAGCCGTTGGAGGACGATTGCTTGACCAAACCGGATAGCCGCCCGACGGTCTGCTTGAGTTCATCAATCTCACTGGCAGTGTTTACCGAAGAAGTTGAAGTATGTGCGACGTTCATGAACGGCGACGAACTTGTTTTGCTAAATTTGGATTCTGCTGATTGTCCCATCCCGGATTCAAGTCGAGCAAAAATTTCGTTGGCCTGCTGACTGAGTTGTTCAGATTGGGCGATCAGGTCGGCTCCAGCAGCCTCGTTTGACGGTGCGGATTCGGAGGGAGTGAGTATTCTTCCTGTCCCAAGTTTCGCGTGTGGCGAGGCGAGAAAGTCTCGGGCAATGTTGGTGGTCAGCTGGTTCACCATGTAGTTCTCTGTTCTCGTTCCATTTCCTCGGTAGGAAACTTTCAAACGGAAATTGCCTTCCTCATCACCCTTAATCAGATTAACGCCAAAACGGGAAGCAAAGTCGCTGCTGGAAGCAAACTCTGCCAAGGCTCGGCCCGGAATCGCAGATTGGGCCTCTCGGGCAACTCGGAAGACTGAATCTTGTGACGTATGATGTTGCACGATTTCGGCCAACTGTTGCTTGAACCAGCCGATGGCCACCGGCGTCTTGATCACGTCGATGTCTATGGCCCCTTGGCTGACGTAGCTTCGAACCGAAAGCGGCCAAGCTAAACTGAGCACAAGAAAGGATGCCAGCGCGACAACCGCAAAGGCCATTAGTTTTCGGCTCCAAAGCGTTTTTTGGATAATGGGCGTTGTTATGTTTGTATGTTGATCTGTCATTTTTTGAACCGGAAACGGGGTGGGACCCACAAAACTAGCGCATTAGCACGCTTTCGGTGGATCGACGTTCCCGATATTGGGGCTTGAGTAAAGTTTGCCGAATGTGCTGAATGTGATGACATTCGACGCGCAGAGTAGCGACATTCTGGCTCTGACACACGTGCAAGTGTTCTGATGGCAGCAGTGCTGGCAGGCGAGGCTGTCGGCAACTCCCGCCGCGAAAGGAAACTCCTTGCGACAAGCGACGGTGCGCTTAAGCGGCGGAGAACCGGGACTACCTCCGAAATACGCCGCCTTCAGTGGCAAATCTAGGCAAGATCTTCTTACGCCCCAAGATCCTCAAACGAAATGCACAATTTAGCAGCAAAACTGAGCTCTCAGAGTAGATTTTATAAGTGTCTCTCGCCCCAGGCGGCTATAGTTAGGAAACAACGTGTCCACCAAACGTACCGAGCGCCTTATGTTTGCAAGTTTATCCCTGACTACGTTCCTTCAGCGAGCTTTCGTCTTTTTTTTGCTCGCCGTATCAACAAGTCTGTCGCAAGCGGATTTGATCATCGAGTTCGACTTTGTGCCACGAGAAACTGGCGATTCAGTATTAAGTGCTGAAAATCAAGCCATCTTCAACGATGCAGGAGATTTCTGGGAGGCGGTCCTGACCGGATACCAAGACGGCGATAGCCGAACTGTCACGGTTAACGCTGTTGGCTTTGATGAGGGAGCCATGAACGGTGGGATTACTTTGGGGACAGCCGGCCCAACGGGCATTACAAGCTTTCGCGTCGGTCCTGAACGATTCACAATCACAACAGAGGGAATCGCGCGATTTAACGTCAACCCGGCTGCCATAAGCGGTAGCGGAGGTGACGATGGCCTTCTCGACCCATTAGTCATTCGTCATGAGCTTGGCCACATCTTGGGATTTGGCACCTTATGGAATGTCGGGTTCAACAATCTGTATGACGAAGGCAGTGGTGTCTACACCGGCGAAAATGGCTTGGCTGCCTACCAAAACGAATTCGATCCTAATGCTACTTTCGTGCCGATTGAGCTCGACGGTGGTGACGGGACTGCCAATGGACACTTGAACGAAGTCCGTGACAACTTTGCTGTTGAAAACATGACCGGGCCCGACAGTGACCCCGGAGACGACGCCCCTGCCCCAACGGTACTGCTTGGTCCCAATGCTGGGCGAAGTCTAGATGATGCCCTGCTGTCTGGTGTTCTATCTGATGATGCGTTCCTGACCGATACCACGCTTGGTATTTTTCAAGACCTAGGATTCACAACCGTCGACTTTAGGGCGGTCGCGGTCGCCATCCCAGAACCGAACAGCGCAGTGCTTTTTGTGTTGCTAGTTGGAACAGCGTTATCAAGGCGCTGCCGTAGCTAGAAGAATTCAGGTGCCTCCCGTCAACGGCTCCTCGACAGAGAGCTTACGACGACACTATTCGCCGATACGTTTCTTCAAATATCCGTCTGCGAGATTCGGGCCTTGGATGCCTTGAGAGACATCGACGGAGTGCCAGTCAGTAATCGACAAATCGATCGCTGGCAAATCGACGCTGGGCAAATCGGTGGCTTGGTTGTTTGTCGTCTGCTCGATCGCGACGAGTGTTTCGAACTGACCTTGCTGGACGACCTGATCTTTCTGATTGACTAACTGCCGTTCCCAAACGATCTGCCCAGACTTTTTTCCCTTGCGTTTTTTAACTAGGCAGCGCGTTACCACATGGACGGTATCGCCAAAATAGATCGGAAGAAGGAACTCCCATTGTTTCACGGAGGTGAACGCTAGGGTGCGCATCAGTGGCGAGGCGCTTCCAAGGCCAGCGACCCAAGAAAGTCCCAGCAATCCGTGCGCGATGGGCTTCCGATAGATACTCTTGGCGGCGTATTCGTGATCGACATGCAGCGGGTTAAAGTCGCCGGTCATCGATGCAAAATTGACCACATCGCCCTGAGTAAGCGTGCGAGCTGGACTCAACCATTTTTGGCCGACCTCCACGTCATCAAACCACAAAGAGTCCATTTGTTTACCATCCGTGCACAAAAAAACGATCGCCAATCTTGCGATGACGATCGTTTAAAGTCGGGGTGAGAGGATTCGAACCTCCGACCCCCTGGTCCCAAACCAGGTGCGCTAGCCAGGCTGCGCTACACCCCGAGTCGTAGAAAACGATATGATCGCTATCGCTTCAAGGCCGTATGGTACTGGCCCTAATCAGCTGTTGCAATCGCTGTTTTCACATTTTTCGCGACCAAGAAGGCACCTCAATCGCTGCAATACTGGTGTCTGATCGGCGATTAAGGTTCACCAGATCAGGGAAAAAGGACGCTTTTTTAGGCTTGCTTTCAAACGAAGCATTTATGACGGGTATTTTAACTCGAGTTGTTGCCGCCTGTATCGCGCCCGGCGAGGTTAATTGGCTCCCATCAGCGCCTTTAGTCGCTCAAATTCGGCCGAATTCGAAAAGTGAACCACAATCTGCCCCTTTTCACGCGTTCCCTGCTTGATTTGAACTCTTGTGCCCAACGCCATCTTCAGTTCTGTCTCCAATTTATCGACATGCGAACTGCGACCGCTTTTCCGCGCTGCTGGCGCGATCGACGCTGGGGCGAGACTGTCCGAGGACAAATAGTCAGCCACCGATTTCTCCGTTGCTCGAACGCTCATCCCCTCGCGCACGATCCGGTTGCAGAAATCCACCTGCAAGTCTTCGTCACCAAGGGGCAATAACGCCCTAGCGTGCCCGGCAGAGATCGATTGGTTGCGGACGGCGTCTTGAACTTGCCGAGGAAGATCCAATAAGCGAATCAGATTGGCGATCGTGGAACGGTCGATCTTCAATCGGTTGGCTAAACTATCTTGTGTACAGTTGTGTTCATCAATGTAGCGGCGGAATGACAACGCTTTCTCGATCGCGTTGAGGTCCTTGCGCTGAAGATTTTCGACGATCGCCAATTCAGACACTAACCGATCATCGGCCGTGCGAATTCGAGCGGGAATCGTTTGCCAGTTTGCCTTAATTGCGGCACGTAAGCGCCTCTCGCCGCTAATCAACTGATAACGACCGTCGACAATTCTGACGAGAATTGGCTGTAGAATATTGTGCTCTTTAAGACTCTCAGACAACGATGCCAATTCAGATTCGCCAAACTCTCGGCGCGGTTGAAATGGATTGTCTTCGATCTCGAAAACGTTCAGGTTCAGCACGTCTCCCTCTTGCGGCTCTTTCACCGCAGGTGCGCGGCTGGCGGTCGAGCTGATTGCTACTTCACTCGGCACGTTAGCGCGACGATGCTCCTTGACGATTTCGACATGAGGAACCGAGGTTGCCGCGACTCTCGGGCGATCCGGTTCGGCCACAGCGACCCCGCCTGAAATATTATTTTCTGCCAACGAACCACCGGAGGCTTCAACCGTATTGAGGAGTGATTCCAATCCTCGGCCAAGTCGTTTTTTTCTAGTCACGTTCAAGCACCTCCATGCACAGTTCGGTATAAGCTCTACTGCCACGACTGCGTGGAGCGTAGTCGAGAACACACAGCCCGTGGCTGGGGGATTCTGCAACCTTCACGTCGCGCGGGACGACAGTATCAAAAACAATTTCTCCAAAGAACTCTCTGACCTCGGTATCAACTTCATGGGTCAGGTCCAGCGATTGGTCGTACATCGTTAGAACGATGCCGCCAAAGGTCAGCTGGCCTGGACGTTCCAGCATGACTGATTTGATGACCGAGATCATTTGGGCCAGTCCCTCCATGGCGAAGTACTCGCACTGGATGGGCATTAAGATCTCGTCGGCAACCGACAACGCGGCGCGCGTCAGTGACCCCAACGAAGGTGGGCAATCGATCAGGACGTAATCGTACTGACTAGCTCCGTCGACTAGATGACTCATAACAAGATCGGACGAAGCCATGCGATGAGCGGCAGTATCACCCGCGGAAGGACTGCGGAGATCCTTGGGTGAAACTGCTAGCACTCCTGAGTCGTTAAATGATTTACTGCCGGGCAGCAGGTGAAAGCCATCGCGATGTTTTGCCGGCGATTGGATGCTGCTGCGGATTGGTTTGTCAACGATGAGCGGATGGTTGCCCACGGGCTGATTACCGCTACCGGTGGTGGCGTTACATTGCGGATCCATATCGACCAATAACGTACGTTGCCCGCTGATCGCCAAAGCGGCGGCCAAGTTAATCGAGGTGGTGGTCTTCCCGACTCCACCTTTCTGGTTGGCAACACAGATTGTTCGGCTCACGCTTCCGTCCTTGGTCGCAATGGTTCCACGTGAAAAGGAGATTCTCAACTCTAAGAGAATGTTTCACGCGCTCTTTGACAAATCCTAACCAGATTCGCGATTTGCTCAAATGCCAAGTTGAGTTGTCAGATTCGAGCGCCAGCAGAAATTTGAGCTGAAAATCTAACCGTTTTTGGGTTTCACGTGGAACTGGAGATGGTTTTTCGAACACGCAGATTTTTCTGCGTAGAATTGTTTCACGCTCGGTTTGCGACTTGGGTGCGGAAACCTTTGGTGGTGCTGAACGAGGAGTCTCTTTCAGGAGATATGTCGTAGGCGGACTGGAAGCTCGCCGCGCATGGACCGTTTGACCGTAGTCGATCTTGCTTGAGATTGGAAAGTTTCTTTTTGGCGATCCAAAGTCTTATCACTTTGGCGGCCGCGAATTGGTGACAAGGGGCTAACGTGAGTTGAAGCGTTCGTAAGTTTTGAACTTGCGATTATGAAGACCGAATTACGAGTCCGCAGCCTCTTGGCCCGACTTGACCATTTCAGTTCCACGTGAAACCAGTGCTTCGTCCGGATCTGGGATTAGGATTTAGACAAAAGCAAAAGGGCGCTAACGCTCCGGTCCCCACCGTTGATCAATTGGTGTTTTATACCGAACGGCTTGCGCCATTACGCTTTAAGAGCCCACCGACAACCCGGAAATTCAATCTGGATGACGCATTAGTGGTTACGTGCTGCTCAGTTAGTGACCAAGCCTACTGTGGCCTGAGCTGTCCAGACATGTTGAGATAAGCGGTTGCTACGATGGCGTAGCCGGCGGGAATCGTGGCAATAACGCCTACACCACAGGCGACGATACCCATCATCATCGCCAAAAAGGCGACGAAAAATATTGGTATCACAATCAAGCAATTCTTCACACCAATTGAACAACCTTTGCTTATCATCTCGGCTAAACGTAGCTTCGTGTCTGCTAGCAAAAAGAAGATTGGCCACACGACTAGCCCGAACAGCATGGAGAGGATGACGCCTCCGATAACGGTGATCAGTACCGCAACTCCTGCCTCATCGCCGAATCTAAATCCATCTGGGCCGACAAAGAGTAAGAGCCCGCCTCCAATGACAATAAATGGCAGGTACACCAGAAAGACCAGCAACAATGCAAGGGGCAACCTATTGGCACTTCGGAACAGCGTCGCATACTCAGTCCGCTCGCCGCGACACAGCTGGCAGGTTACCTTGATAAATCCAAGCGTTAGCCACATTTGAGTACCTATTGAGATTAGCGTAGATACGACAACCGCCGCCCCAATGATCCATTTGTTTCCTGCCGCAGCTAACCCGACTATCATCACCTGTTGAAGGATTTGGGTTGCATAGTTGACCCCCACGAGCGTTGCGAAGACTGCTAGCATGATTCCGAAGTTCTCTGTCCAAGTTTTCCAACCGTGGGAAATAGCGAATTCGATGTTTCCCGAGGTCGGCACGATCTCTCGCCTTACCTCCGGGCCAGCGCTTGCATGAGGTATTGGACTGGACGCGTAAGGGTTGAGTTCGTTTGGGTTAGACGGCGCTTCAGCGGATTGCTGGAACTGTGCGAACTGATCGTTGGCACCTGCCGTTGCAGCGACAGCACCGCCAAGTGAGGGAAACATTTGGCTGGCCATCGTCCACGCGTCGGAACCTGTCTGCTGTAGCTGACAGTTTGGAGTGATCCGACCTTCATCCAGCCACTGTTTAAGTGTCGCTGAATCAGCCGGGCCGAACACGGCTCCGTTGACTGCTGATTTCACGCTGTAAGTTTCGGTGCCGGTGGGCTGCGTGGTTAATGGGTCGCCGTTGATGACCGATTCACCGCCCAGAGACGTTTCTGCCGAAGCGTCAGCCGGAATGGTGTTCAAATGTCCACATTCGTTGCAGCGACCTTTTTTGCCCGCAGCACTCTCGGGAACTTTCAGCTTCTTCTGGCAGTTTTCGCAGTCAAATTGAATTGGCATCGGAAGATCTTTTCGTACTGTGCGTGAAAGTGGTTGAGATACTTGGTCTATCCGGCTAATAGTGTGACGGATCAATATCGAATTTCAATCAAAAGCGGCTTATAATTCAGACGCGGCGGGAAAATTTCCTTTTTTCCCAAACGATCGAAAAACCTTGCCAACGCGTCAGTCACGTACGGTTCGGTGCTTCATTTGGTTCCCAGTCTTCGCTAGTATTGATCCGCAGCACAATTTTTGGGTAGGCGATTTGCGAGGCCAAAACGGTGGGGCCGGTTTTTAAGCTGCAATATCTAGGTCCTTAGCAGATTGAAAACCTGCCCTACGAGAGCACGTCCATCCGAAAATCAAGCTGTAGCGAAATATTAGTGTTTGATCCAGATTTGGAATTAGTATTTAGATGAAAGCGAAAGGGCGCGAGCCCTTCTGTCCCCGTCGTCAACCAATTGGTATCTATACCCGACCGCTCGCGTAGTTACGCTTTAAGCGCGAACCGGTAACCTGAAAATTGAATCTGGATGAAGCACTAGTGGTCTGTCAACATCTAATTTTAGGGTAGCTGGATTCGCCAGAATTCAGTTCAGCAGTATAAAACCGAAGTCTGGCGACTCCGGCTACGATGACACACTCTAACTTCCATCCCTGACAAACCACTAGGTCTAATGCACGTACAGTTCCGATGCACCAATAATCTTTTTGATCCGTCAGGTGGCAAACGTCCTTGTGGACGACAGCTTCGCGCGCCAAGCGATAAAGCTGGGCGTCACGCAAAATGCCCGCAATGTGGCGGCAAGGTCAAAATCCCGTCGCGCAGTGCCCCCGAGTTTGCGGCGGACTCGCCGGGACCGGTTGCGATGGATCCGGTTGCTTCGGTCAATGATGATGAAGATCTCTATCTCCGGGTCTCTCAAGACGACTACGATGACCCTGTGTTTGACGGTGCGACAAGAACCGGAGCAATAGAGACCACGCGACCCAAGAAGAATCCGAGCGCCGATGCCAATCCTCGCACAGCGAACTTTCTTCCGATCGATAACGTCGGCAGGTGCCGCAAATGTGGCAAAAAGACGGACAAAAGAGGCTATTGCGGCACTTGCAATTACTCGTCGGCCTCGCGCGAGAAAAGGGCTGCTCAACCGATCGACGACATCAAAATCAAAACCGCTGGGATGCAACTGTGGCTTTCTAACGTCGTCGCAGAAGGAGTTCCGCCGGGGATCTTAGCCGTCATGCTTCATGTCCTTTTTACTGTCTTTACTCTTGTCGCGCTGTTCGTCGTCTACACCGGCACCAATGGCCTAATGTTGGTTGCAGCGGGAGCTTTTGTGTTGGCGATTGCATTCTTTTACGCCGCGACCGTCTGGAAGACGCTACAGTTCAGCCGCGATCCATACACTCAACTGGCTTGGTTCCAACGCCCGTTTTGGGATGGCGTTTTGTGGTATTGCCGTAAGAACAATTGGGCCGACGCTAAAAACCCAAGCCGTGTCGTCATCGACCGTCGGCAATCGTCAATGACCAATCAGGAGCTGGACAAGGTAAAAGGCTTGAAGAGCGCTTCAGTGCTCGATTTGGAAGGGACGATGATCACCGATGATGCGTTTCGTTTTTTTTACCGCATCGACGACTTGCAGTGTTTGGTATTGAAGGATACGGCGGTGTCGCATGAGGCCGTTTTTCGATTGCAACAAGCGCGGCCCAAGCTATGGATTTGGTATTGATGTTTGAAGAAGATCAATATGCACTGATCGATTTTGGAGGCGGCGAGAAACTGGAGCGGTTTGGCGCTCGAACGGTGCGGCGAGAAACTCCATCCGTTGACGTCGGAGCGGCCGATAAGGACCGTTGGTTAGGCGATGCGGCATTCGAGAGGGATTACCGATCCAATGGAGGGCAGTGGAAGTCGGACTCGCCCCCAAAGGACAATTGGTCAATCGAACACGCAGGCAAGCGGTTCCTGTTGAAGCAAGCTCCTTCTGGGCAGGTCGGCGTTTTTCCCGAACAGGCGATCAATTGGCACTGGATCGAGCGGCAGCGTGAGGGGCTCGTTGGGCTAAACGCGATCAACCTTTTTGCCTACACCGGCGGCACCACAATGTCATTGGCCAAGTGTGGCGTGTCGGTGACGCACGTGGATGCGGCAAAACCGGCAGTCGCATGGGCGCGAGAGAACGCTGTGGCCTCGGGCATGGGCGATGCACCTGTGCGCTGGATCGTCGATGACGCTTTGTCGTTTATGAAACGTGAAGTCAAACGCGGTCGGCGATATCAGATCATTGTCGCCGACCCTCCCTCGTTCGGTCGCGGCCCGGGCAAAGACGTTTGGAAGATTCAACGTGACATGGCGACGCTAATGGAACTGGCCGGGCAATTGGCTGGCGATCAGCTCAAAATGCTGGTTATTTCGTGTCACACGCCGGGCATCGATGCCGACGACCTGCGAGAGTATGCTCGACGTGGCCCGAAGGTGCGAAATGGATCAGGTGAAGCGCTAGAGTTGATCCTGCAATCGCAGTCAGGGGCGCTGCTTCACAGTGGAGATTGCTTTCGCTGGAGCGACCTCTAGTGGTCTGTCAACATTTAATTTTAGGGTAGCTGGATTCGCCAGAATTCAGTTCAGCAGTATAAAACCGAAGTCTGGCGACTCCGGCTACGATGACACACTCTAACTTCCATCACTGACAAACCACTAGCCTTCGGGACAAATCATCATGCAACCCATCACTAGCCCCAACAGCAAACGATTCAAGGACGCGTTTCAATTGCATCGCTCGCGCGGTCGCAAGAAGCAAGATCGCATCATCATATTTGGGTGGCGCGAGGTATTGCGCTCGATAGAATCCGGCGTGCGACCGGATGAGATTTTTTTGTGTGACCGAGGGATGCAAGCCCCACCGTTGGAAAAGCTGCGGACGATGTTGGCCAGTCAATCACGATCTGAAGACTGCCTCTATCGTTTGGCCGATGATCTGTTTAAATCGTTGAGCTACGGCGACCGACCGGACGGGGTCATCATGACCGCCCGTCGACCCAGCACCAACCTTGCGTCGCTAGATGAAAAGATTGACGGCAGTGGATCTAACTCGTTGATCGTCATTTGCGAGCGACTGGAGAACCCCGGTAATCTTGGCGGTTTGGTGAGGTCGGCCGACGGCAGCGGAACTGCGGCAGTGATCGTGGCCGATGCGCTGACCGACGCCTTTCATCCCAACGCAATTCGCAATAGCGCGGGAGCCGTTTTTAGCACTCCGGTGGCCACCGCTTCGGTCGGCGACGTTCAAGCTTGGTTGATCGAGCGCGGGTATAGGATTTTGGTCGCGTCTCCTGATGCAAAAGACGCCCTCTACGCGCAAGACCTTTCGTGCAAGGCCGCAGTCGTCCTCGGCAACGAGGCCGCAGGAGTCTCCGAGCAATGGCGACTTGCCACCGTCGAGCAGTTTCGTCTCCCCATGCTTGGAGTGGCCGATAGCCTTAACGTTTCGGTGACTGGTGCCATCGTGATGTACGAGGCATTGCGCCAGAATGGCCGATAGTTTGTGAACCAGCCCGGCGGAACTCGTCCACTGGCGGCTTTCAAACGGTTCAAAAGGATCCGTTCGGTGTTACAATCGATAGCTATGATTCCTTCTACGCCGCAGACAGCCAATGCTCCTTCGCGATTCGGTCGTGTTTCGTTTGTTGTGCCAGCCCATAATGAGCAGAGTTACCTGCGTGCCACCCTGCAGCAGTTGAACAGGATCGCTGGAAAGCTGTTGGCTGACTTCGAGATCTTAGTGGTCAACGACGCGTCTACTGATTTAACCTCGCAGATTGCCATTGAAAACGGTGCCCGGGTGATCGACGTCGATCTCCGCAACATTGGCGCCGTCAGAAATGCCGGGGCAAAGGAAGCTCGGTTTGATTGGATTGTATTCGTGGACGCTGACACAATCGTCCCAGAGAAGACACTCCTCGGTTCGTTGCGGGCGCTTTCGGGCGGAGCGGTGGGAGGCGGAGCGTTCGTTTCCCTAGATCAGGTTCAACCGATTGGCTGGTTTAAGATGGGACTTTACTATGCCGTCAGTCTGATTTGGCAAACGCTTGGTCGCTGGGCTGCGGGTTGCTATATGTTTTGCCGTAAGGATGCTTTCGAGTTCTTCGGTGGTTTCGACGAGCAGTATTTTGCTGCGGAGGAATTGTTTTTCAGCGTTGAACTGAAGAGGTTGGGTAAATTTCAACTGGTACGAGATCCCGTAGTTACGTCCTCAAGAAAGTTCCACAACTACACGGCCGGCCAGTTGATACGATTCGTATTTCTTCCTTTGACCATGCTTCTCAAAGGGGCTCCACTTCGAAGTCGATTTGGCTTGGAGTTGCTTTACAAAGACGACCGTTAAAGGCCGGCTAATCGCACCTTTGCTGTCACTTTCAGGGTTTTTCCCCCAGTAAAACGGCAGTTGTGCGGGGAAACTTTCCGAAATAGTTAAGATAGGGAGAGGTAAAATTCCCGAAAAGTGTTGAATTTGCTGAATCGTCGGATACATTAGTACTTTGAAGACCTGCCAAGACTTGCTCCATAGACGAAAACTTCCATGATGTCTGGACAAAATTTGATGCTTAGATTCCTGCCTTTGATCCTAGCAACGCTTTGTTTAACCGCGATAAACACCAATACCGCCCTCGGCGAGCAGATCGTGATCGATGAAAACTCAGTCGACGGAATTGCCGCCGGTGACTTTTATTGCTCACCTTGTTATTCGCCGATCCTTGCCGACGCCGGTTCGATAAATATCGCATCCAATACGTTGACCACCGGCGAGCTATACAAGTATTTCAAGTCGCGCGGAATCAAACGACTTGAACGCTTGTCTTTTCAGGTAGACGTAGACTGCGATCCAGACAACGTAAAGTCGGTTTCTCTCACGGAACTTAGCTTCCAGATTCAAGATGCTGCCAAGAATTTGGTGACTGATGCAGCATTTGGCGATACCGAACTTCTTTTGGATCAGTCTGAGATCACGTCTTTTAAACCTGAAGCGGTGCTTGAAGTTGATCTTGGTTACGACTTCATGCAACGCTTTTCCGCCGACAGCACCGAAGCGGTAGAACTCAATTTCGCCAGCTCGCAAAGCGCTGCGGGAATGATGCCTAGAATCGTGTTGAGCTCGAATATTTCGAGTTTCTCCTCATCGAACCTCGTCCGCATTGGCGGCTTTATCGCATTCTGGGGTGTCATCTTCTTCGGTGCTCACGTGATCTCGCGGAAGTTGGCCAAAGACGGCAATGACACGCAAGGAAAGCAGGTCACTCTCACAGCCAATGCCAGTGCAACATCTGCTGCGTCGCGGCTGACGTCACGTATGGCTAACCGGTAGAGAGAAAAGCCTTTGCCCTCTTAACGATTGCCCTCTCTCGATGCCGTCGTTCGTTAATGGATCGCAGGCCGAATTTCGGCGATCAAGTTTTAGCGATTCGGTCCTGACGCTCGCCCGAAGATCTTTGTTTCGCTCGCGAAACTGTTGCGTTTTAGTTAAATCAGACCGGACGCTTGCGATCGAACGCTGGAATTAAGGACCATGGAGCGCTTGCTCTCCCTTTCGATTTTAGATTCAATCGATTTGGGAGGTTCGTCGAAAGTGCAGGTTCCTCTGCGAAGGATTGCTTTGGGTGGAATAGGAAAGCTTTCACGATGTTTCTCCGCTCCGGTGAATAAAAGGCGGGTGCAAAGTCCTTGTTTGTCTTTTGTGTAGCTGGCGGAGACTTTATATTGATGCCTCCATTGTGAATTAGGCTCCTTCTTCAACTCCCGTCCGGCGACGGGGCAGGCTAAAGATGAAAAATGTGATGGCTGTAGTATTGGCCGGCGGCAAAGGATCAAGACTGGAGCCACTGACCAGAGATCGGGCTAAACCGGCGGTTCCTTTTGGTGGCGACTATCGAATCGTTGACTTCGCTCTTTCAAATTGCCTCAACAGTGGTCTCAGGAAGCTGATTCTGTTGACCCAATACAAGGCGATGAGTCTTGATAGGCATGTCAACAATGGCTGGCGAAGGTACTTCTGTAGCGAGATGGGTGACTTCATCGATGTTATGCCGCCCCAACAGAGAATCGACGAAAACTGGTACAAGGGTACAGCCGACGCAGTTTACCAGAATATTTACGCGATCGAGAAAGAGTGTCCAGAGGAAGTCCTGATTCTCGCAGGTGACCACATCTACAAGATGGATTACCAAGCGATGGTAAAAACACATCGCGCCAACAAAGCCGACCTAACGGTGGCTGCTTTGCAGGTGACGGTCGAAGAGGCCAAGTCTTTTGGTGTGATGGCGGTCGATGATCAGCAACGGATCATTGGGTTTGATGAAAAGCCTGAACATCCGCAGACTGTACCGGGCGAAGACAATATCGCGCTGGCAAGTATGGGTGTCTATGTTTTTTCTGCGCGGTTTTTGTTCGAGCAATTGTTGCGGGACGCCAATGATCCGGATAGTAACCACGATTTTGGTAAGAACATTATTCCTGCGATCATCAACGATCACCGCGTCTTTGCTTATCCATTTCGAGATGAAAACAAAAAGAAGCAAGCCTATTGGCGTGACGTCGGTACCATCGACGCCTACTATGAAGCAAATATGGATCTGATTCAGGTCGATCCTTTACTCAACATGTACGATCAGCACTGGCCAATACGAAGTTTTCAAGGGAACTTTCCACCGCCAAAATTTGTTTTCAATGATCAGGGCTTAGGCGAAGATCGACTGGGAATGGCGACCGACAGCATCGTTTGTTCTGGAAGCATAATCTCTGGCGGAAGAGTCGAGCGATCGATCATCGGTCCGCAAGTGCGTATTGACAGTTGCGCACAGGTCCAGGATTCGATTCTGTTCGATCGCGTCGTGGTGGGAAGGAACGCCAAAATCCGTCGAGCCATCATCGACAAGAACGTCGTGATTCCAGACAATGCAGAGATTGGTTATAGCGTTGAACAGGATTTGTGTCGCGGTTTTACGATCACTGATTCAGGGCTGGTCATCGTTGGCAAGAACGATCCAATCGACGGCTAGGGTGTCCGATGCGGGCGTGTCCTGATGGACACCAGAAGCTCGCTTGCGATTGGCGAGCAGCAAGCGGTGGAAGCCTTGCGTTGCTTAAAGCAAGCGTACGCGTGTGCCCAGCGTAAGAATTGACTCTCACCTCAAAACTGTCTAACGCTTCATCCAGATTCAATTTCCGCTTTGCCGGCTCGTTCCTAAAGCGTAACGGCGCATCCCGTCGGCTATAAATACCAATTGATTAACGGTGGGGACCGGAGGGCTCGCGCTCTTTCGCTTTCATACTAATCCTAATTCCAAATCAGGACGAAGGACTAGTCATCGTAAGCGCTACGATAACGCGTTCTACGACGTCGCCGACGAGTCGTTTGCTCGCCCTCAATAAACCAGTATCCTCCCAAAACCTTGTAGAAGATCAGCAACACCAAAGCGCCTGCGGATCCAACGGCAAACCCCTCTGGGCTTACAGGCTTAACCACGTCGCCAGTTGTCGAAAAATACTGAAGCACCGCGCAGCCGATGAGAGTTCCTGCAATCCCCATCATCACCGTCGCGATCGCGCCGCCGGGATCTCGGCCCGGCATAATCGCCTTGGCGGCAAGACCTACGACCGTTCCAAATCCAATCCATGTGAGCGCCAAATTGCAGTAGTCGGCGATTAGCTGGTTGTCCATGAACTGGTCCATGACGGATTTCCTCAAAGGTTGCTACGTTGAATTTCCTCAAATAGTGGCTCGATAGTAGCATTGTGCAAACTGGCCACCAACACCAGTTTGGAGAGGGACGCGGGATAGGAGTTCTGGCCTAGCGATTCTAGGGGCGGCTTGCTGACGTAAGCCGGATGTTCCAGAAATACGTCTCTGAGGCTAAGTTGGCGGAGGTAATCGGCCGATTTCCGCTCAAACGCCATGTTAACATGACGCCCGTTGGTTTTACTCGCCCAGAATTTGAGCGTCTTGCTGAGTCTTAAGCTCACGCTGTTGGCGTAGGCGGCGGCTGACACGATTTAGCACCGACCGTTCGTCTTCGGTGAGACTCGCAATTCCGCCACCGTTGTGGAGCTTCGCTAGGATCTTATCGGCTTGGAGAGCTTCATAGGTCTCCTGCTCACGCTCACGGGCCGCGCGAGCGAGTTGATTCTCAAGCATCCATTGCGATTGCGTTACGCTTTCGGTCTCTCCAATGGCTGCATCGGCGAGATCTTGATACTCCTCGTCGGGCGAGAGGCCAAAAAACGACGACTCAAGAGGTATATAGGGATCGAAATCCCAATCGTGCCCGATGACTGTGTGATCCTCACGCAATTCCGCCGTCTCCTGATCCAGCGAGTACCTTGCGGCGAAATACATAGAGATTCCGGCGGCCAGCATGATGAACCAAACAGGCTCAATTGGACCGGTTTCTTGGCCGTATAACAACCAAGCGAATCCAATCACGCTGAAAGCGCAACCGTTGCCGATCACCATGATTGCCGATTCGCTTCTGAGTTTTGAGTCGTCCAACTTCAAAAGCTCCAGCATCGAGCGAATTAGCTGAGCCCCGTCGAATGGAAAACAGGGTACCAGATTGACCCAGAAAAGCTGGAAGTTAACCCACGCAATGATCCCAAAAAGCGAAGCCGCGCCGTCGGAGAACATGTAAACGCGCGGTTGAAATGGGTTCATCAAACTCAAAAGGTCACTGTGTCCGCCTTGCAACAGCAGAACGGAACAGATCAAAAACACGACCATGTTGGCGAAAGGGCCAGCAGCTCGGACGATGAGTTTCGCGACCGGTTCTTGTGGCATGTGGAAAATGGAGTTGCCGCCCCATGGAGTCAAAACAATTCGACTGGGTGTTCCACCGAGACTCGTCAGCGCATATACGTGAGCGATTTCGTGGAAGATCACGCTACCTAGGACGACCAAGCTGGTCATCAAAGCGGTGCCCATCATGTCGCGCGGCAGTGTGTGCTGATATTGAACGCAGAAAATCGCAGCAACGAACAAGAACAACAGGACGTGCACGCAAACCTTCACGCCCATCCAGCGGCCAACACTAGCACTCCAGCTATGATTCTCGTTCATCCTATTTTCCCGTCGTCGGTTATCCGGTCACTAAAATTGACGATGATTGGCCGATCCAAAATCGATGAACTCGTCTCAATCCCATCGATTTTGAAAGAATCTTCCATCCCCCCACTGACTCCATCTTATATGCATCTCGGAATAGATCAATTGGAACCTTTCAGATCAACTAATTTGGCAATAGCTGCCATTAGTGGCAGATAATTTGTCCGGGTGGTGGCAAATTCCCAGTTCCAGGTGCGGGGCCTAATTGCTAGGACGTAATTCTTCGCATTAAGAGGCCAGAGGTAATAGCTCCGATCGCAGCGAGCCCAAAAAATCGCTACTCGGCTTCGTCGAGGTTGCCCGATTTCCGGATTGCCCAAACCAAGCGAAAGCCCAGCATCAAGCTGGCGACCAAACCCAAAAATCCGACTAGAGATAGGTCTCTGATTCCCATCCACCCGCCATCACCGAACAAAACTGGCGGTACCTTGAAGCTGAGCATTAAGGAGGAACCCAAAAACAGGGCGCTAGTCAGCAGTCCAACGACCAAGCGATTGACGGACGGTCCTAGACGCCGGTGCTCTAGGTTCACATCGAATCGTCCTGACTGAACTTGGTCAAGAATCGAGGTGAGCTTGTTTGGTAATGTTTCTGCGAGCTGCTCAAGTCCGATATAGAACCGTTGCATTTTTCTCATTTGTCGCACAGGAGACAGGCGTTTCATCAGCATCATTCTGTGAAACGGCTTCATGATCTCCATCAGCGAAAAATTTGGACTCAATAACCTGCCGGTGCCTTCGAGCGTCACTAAGACCTTGATCAACAGCGATACCTCGCTGGGCAGCAAGATTTGATAGCGTTGGACGACATCAATAAAGTCATTTAACGCGCCACTCATGTCAAACTGGCCCATCGCTTGCGTCGAATATTGTCCGACAAAATCTGCGATGTCATTGGACAGTCGGGCTTCGTTCAAATCGTACGGGCATTTACCCACGCGCTTGATTAACGAGGTCAGCAACGTGACGTCTTGATTGACTATCGCGACGAGCATCGATTCAATCGACTCGCGCAGGTCCTCGCTGACTCGGCCAACCATTCCAAAATCTACCAACCCAATCGAATCGTCGGGCAGGATCATGATGTTGCCGGGGTGGGGGTCGGCGTGGAAGAAGCCGTGATTGAAAATCATCTTCAAGTAAACTTCGGCTCCCCGACGAGCGATCGCATCACACGGCGCTTCGTTGGCTTGGTCTTTAGCAAACTGCTTGAGCGGTATTCCGTCGATCAGTTCCATCGTCAGCATTTTTGCGGAACACAACGCGGTAAGTGGTTGTGGAATTCGAACTCGTTCATCGTCGGCGAACATGGCCCGAAATTGAATCAAGTTGCGCTGCTCACGAGCAAAGTCAAGTTCCCGCCTCATCGTCTGGCGTAGATCACGCACCACACTAGAGGGTTGATAGTTTTTGAAGTCATCAAGCCGCTCGGCCAATTGAGCCAGCCCAGCGAGAATGTCTAGATCCGCCTCGAGAATGCGCTCGATGCCGCGATGCTGAACTTTGACAATCACCTCGATCAGCGATTGGCCCTGGCCGGCAAGATGTGCGTAGGCAGGGTGGTCTGCTACATTGATTTTGGCCCGATGCGCTTGGCCGATGGACGCCGATGCAATCGGTATCGGGTCAAACTCATGGAACAATTCCTCTAACGCATCCCCCTGTTCCGCTTCGATTGTTTCTTTGACTTTCTCAAAACTGTCCGCAGGCGCTGCCGACTGAAGGCGGGATAGTTCATTGGCCATTTCAGTGCCAATCAAATCTGGGCGCGTGCTTAACAATTGGCCAAATTTGATAAACGTCGGGCCCAGTTCGGTCATCGCGAGGCGAACCCGATTGGGATGAGTCAGTGAGTTAAGTTTTTCGCCGTCGGGTGATTTGAGTCGCTCGGAGATGAAATCAATATTAAAGCGACTCATCCAGTTTGCCAGACCATACTTGCTGAGCACGGATGCAATCTCGGTCCATCGCATGGCATTGCGATAGAGTTGAGGTACTGAGGTGATACTGGGTTTCATGGTCGGGCGATTGAGAGGCGTAATGGCACTTGCGGCGAAAATCCTGCTCTCAGTATAACGCGAAACGGCTTCGCTGTTTAATTTGAAGACGAAGCCTGCAATTGCTACAATCGGCGGACTGATACGCGTTCACATGCCGCTTGTTTGTTTCTCTAGAGCTTTTTATGTCTGTCTTTGCACGTTTTGGTTTCTGTCCTGTCGTAAGAGTTGGATGTTCCTTTTTTATCGCCTCGTTAGCGTTTCTGGCAATTCCAGCGGCCAACGGTGACAACTGGGGGCAATGGCGGGGAGGTAGTTTTGACAGTATCAGTGGTGAATCGAGCGTCGGCGAACAGGCCTCGCCAATTTCGTCAGAGATTTGGAAGTATGACCTGCCGGGATCCGCGGGCGCCAGTCCGGTGGTGTGGGGAGATCGGATCTTTGTTTCTACAACCGATGGAGAGGCACTGCAATTGATTTGTTTGGACACTGACGGTCAGAAGCAGTGGCAGCGCAATTTGCCGGGGGTTAGCAAGTCCGCGATGGACAACAGTAACACCGCTTCTCCTTCACCAATCACAGACGGTCAACATGTTTGGGTGATGATGGGCAACGGCGCAATGGCTTGCTTCGACTTAGACGGGAAAGAAGTTTGGGCCAAGGATCTTCAGGTCGTCTATGGGAAATTTTCTATTCAATTTGGCATGTCGACGACCCCCATTCTCCACGAGGGCCGACTCTATCTGACGCTGATTCACGGCAAGATGAAGGACAAGGCGACGTCTGAAGGAAAATTGATCTGCTTGGATGCAACTAGTGGTGAAGAAGTTTGGAATGTGACTCGAAAGACGGATGCCGTATTCGAATGCAAGCACGGCTATACGTCGCCTATCATTGTTGGCAATGGGGATTTGGCCGCGTTAGTGGTTCATGCCGCAGACTACACCACAGGGCATGCGCTGGCTGACGGTAAAGAACTCTGGAGGTTCGGCGGCATCAATCCAAAAGGTGAGGACTACAACCGGACGCTTAGATTGGTGGCCTCGCCGGTAGAGCATCAGGGGTTGATGGTCGTGCCAACGGCGAAGAAGGGAGCTGTGATGGGCTATCGGATCTCAGGGAAAGACAAACCGGAAACCGTCTGGAGACTCGAACGCGGGACTCCCGACGTCGCATCGCCGGTTGTCTTTCAAGGACTCGTTTTTCTTGCTGGTGAAAAAGGAGTGATGAGCGTACTCGACTCAAGCAGCGGCAAAGTTTTGAACAAGAAACGATTGCTCGCCGACCGGCAT
Organism: uncultured Pirellulaceae bacterium; assembly: GCA_938036435.1. Taxonomy (GTDB): domain Bacteria; phylum Planctomycetota; class Planctomycetia; order Pirellulales; family Pirellulaceae; genus Mariniblastus. The sequence goes on from CALHPU010000025.1 coordinate 32,594, forward strand.
CGAAGCACGCCAGTTGTGTTCGACGGGAAACTGATCGTGTTGGGACGCGACGGAACGGTTTCGGTCTTCAAGGCTGACAAGGATCTAGAGCTGATCGCTGAACGTAAGCTGAACGAACAGTCGGTTGCCTCTCCGGCAGTCGCTGGTGGGCGAATCTACATCCGCACGGCAAAGGCGCTCCACGCTTTTGGTGCCCCTTAGCCGTGCTGTGGGGTGAGCATTCTGCTTGCCGTCGTACGTCGCGTAGAAACGCAAATTAGAAGATTGCAGTACGGCGGGCGGTCTGAATTTTAGTTGCTGCCAGCGACTACGTTGGGAACAATGCGAACGTTGAAGTCGACGACCTTTTGCGGGGTGTCTGGATCGCTGGTGATGATCGTGACTTTTTCGCGAATATTCTCCGCGGATTGGGTGTCCAATGTGTAAGGAATCACATGCAAAGATTTTTCGCCGTCGCTGGGCGCGAAATTGACTCTGTCATTGCCGATACGAATTTCCTTGATAGAGAATGGCGTCTCGCCGCGTACGACAAATCGTTTTGAAACTTTTGTTCCCTGTTTGATAATGCCAAGTTGGATCGAAGACGCCTCCAAGGCAGGTTTAACACGACCACTGACCGAGACCGGCATGCGGGGCGTGTTCTTGTCATTAGTGAACACAGTCAATTCCTCGTGAAAAGAACCGGCCGGCATTGAGTCTTTCACTTTTACGACTAACTCATAGGCTACTCGACCAGTTTGTGTGCGATCGATTTCACGTGCTTCGACGTCAAGGTGTGGATTGGTTGACTTTACTTTTAGGATCTGCCAGAGAGGGCTGCCTGCATACTTCATTTTGACAATCTGCTGCGCTGTTTGCGATGCTCCGATCGTCGAAAAATTGACTTCACCGGGAGTCATCACAACGTCTTTGCGAATCTTACCCCGGACGGAGAACTGAACCTCGCCTCGTTGAGTGTATTGGCCAACGCGATCAATCGACACCGTCACAGTTGCGCTTTTCTCACCACGAAACTGACGCGTCTGAAATTGAGCTAGAACTTTCGCGGTTTCACCGGGAGCTACCGAAGGAGTCAAGATCGTCGGCTTCGTACAACCGCATGAGGCTTTGACATGAAGCAAATTCAGATGGTCTTCAGTCGTGTTAACAAATTCAAAAATGTGTTCTTGTTTTGACAGAGCTGGTACGGCACCAAAATCATGTTTGGTTGACACGGAAGCTAACAGTTTTTGCGACCAAGGAATGAGGACGTTGGTCGAGTGAATTGAACCCGTGTGCTGCAAGCCACCGGTGTGGGAGTAGGTTCCGCCGAACTGAGCCGGTTGTGGAAGATTTTGGACGCCCTGTATCTGATGAACCTGTCCGGGTGCTGGATAGGATTGACCTATCGCTGAAGTTTGCTGGATTGCGTTCTGATGGTAAACCTGAGCTTCCGCAGCGGGCAAAACGCAAAGTGTTGCGACGGTCAGAATGAGAAGTGTGAACTTTGTTTGCATCACGGCAGTTCCGATACGAGGTATTTCAAAAAAGATAGGCAACATCTTTTACGCTCCCCAAAACAGATAAGCTGAAAAAACTCGGTCAGTCATCGGGATGGGTAACGAATGAAAGTACGAGACCTTCCAGCGAAAGTCATGGGCAACGTTAGAGTTTGTCCAAAAAAGTGCTCTGATTCTCAAGACAAGAAGCGATTGCACCTAACACAGAAACCTTAACGAATGTGCGGCCACTGTTTTTTCATAATTGCGGCGACCGGTCAACAGAAACATCCCTTTACGTCAATAATCGCAAAGAAGCTTTAGAGATCAAGCATTCAAGAGAGGTCTGTCAACAGAATCGGCGGGAAATTCGGTAGAACCAGCCAGATGCCTCAAGGTGCCGAATCCCTCAAAGCCAAGTTAGAAATCACTTGCCAAAGAGTACCATGGACGACGGCGGAGATAACCAGATTTGGTCAAAAAACTTCGCGAAAAGTGGTGTTGTTAGGATGCGAGAGCTGAAGAAACAGAAAAGTTACCCGACTAGGATTCGAACCTAGACTAACGGTACCAAAAACCGGGGTGCTACCATTACACTATCGGGCACTTCGTCTGTGGAGCAAAGTTTTAGCAAAAACCGCGAGCTGCCTAAATAGGGGTTTGTGAAAAAAGTGCTGATTGGACAAATTTGAGAATGATGCCCCATAAGTCTCCAATAAATTGCTTTAACGGGGCATGCATGCCCTTCGTTATGCTGCTCTTGCGCTCAGTCAAAGGAGTTGGACCAGAGGCCTATTGAGTTTTGTTCTGAAATACAGAAAAGGCCAGTTGCTCCAACTCCATCGCCAGGTCCACTTCCACCAGACTAACACTTTTGGGGACGCTGAGAGTAACGGGGGCGAAGTTCAGAATGCCCGTAATGCCAGAATTGAGAATCTGCTCTGCTGCTGCCGCCGCCGCGTTTGCCGGCACGGCCAAAATGGCCACTTGCAGGGAATGTTGCTTCACAATGTCAGGAAGACGGTCAATGTGTTCCACTACTAAGCCCTCGAAAGCCTTCCCCAAGACATTTTCATCGACATCGACAACCGCGACGACATCAAATCCTTGTTTGGCAAAACCTCGGTATCCCAGCAAAGCCTGTCCCATGTTGCCGCAACCGACCAAAACCACCGGCCATGTCTTGTCGGTCCCCAAGATCCTTTTGATTTTGTCAATCAATTCTTCACAACGGTAACCGATCCCCGGATAACCAAACTGGCCGAAGTAGGCAAAGTCTTTTCTCACTTGAGCGGCCGAGAAACCTAGAGCGCGGCCCAGCTTGCTGGAGCTGATCGTTTTCTGATCTTTGCGGTGCAAATGCTGTAACTCGCGTAGATACAGACTCAAACGCGACACGACCGCTTTAGGGACAAGTGCTTCGCGCCCGGATCCGTCTTCAGTCATGGAATCTTCGATGCTCAACGTTTTTCTATGAAAATGAGTGCCAATGAAAATAGTTGCCCTCAGGCAGATCCGCAGCCACGAGCGTTAATTGATTGCGACTTGATTGCGACTGGGTTACCCAAAACTATTTGGAAACCATTTGGAAAAGGGGCCATTTATCTTACTACGCCGGGCGTTTCGATGCACCCAACGGATTTTGTGCCTCAGCGATTAAAAGACAGAAATCGTTAGGAGCATTGGGAAAATGTGAATCTGGTGTAAATGTGAATCTGTTGTGACTTAAAAAGTTTTCCAAAACAGCAGTTTTCCCGAAGAGGACAACCAGCAAGTTGAAATCGCTGCACAATCGTAGAGCTTCCCCAATCGAAGCCTTCTAGTCTTTTAGAATCGATTGGCAAACCATAACTCTATCTCTGGCTTGCCTAACTAGACCGGAAATATTTGGTCATACCTCAAACTCGCATAGGCGCATCCTAGCTGCTTGGCATCAGCGGAAAACAGACCGGAATCATTACAACCTGCATATTCTACCTACAGTTTTCATCTTTCTCACTCAAAGCCAATCACGCTATTCACCCTGGCATCCTAAACCGCCGAATCAGAATCTGTCCGGAGGAACTTCCAGCTAGACGTACGGGATTGTGTCTAGCCGCTCCTCTGCCACTTAAATGGCGATCGTTTGTGGGGTCGTCATAACAAGGGAGAACGGATTCTTTTTTATGATCGGTTGGCATGGCGAATGGTTTCGTCAGACCAGATGCCGCCTACAACGTTTGAAACGTCAGAATTTTTGGAGAAGTTACGATGAAATTGGTAAGAAGTCTGCTGACCTCTGCAGCTTTCGCTGCGGCAGTTATGTCGGCCAGCTTCAGCTTTGGACAATGCTGTGGTGGCGCAAGCTACGACGCAGTATCCACTGCTGCCCCTGCATCTGGATGTGGATGTAGCTACACAGTCATGAAGACTGTATCGCGCGTTGTCAACGAACAACAGCAAGTCACTAAGTACCGAACTGTCACAAACACTGTTTATGACAACGTTCAGGTTCCTGTGACTCGCAACGTTTGCGAGACAAAGATGCGAACTGAAAATTACACAGTTCAAGTTCCAACAACATCTACCGCTTACCGCACAGAGAACTACCAAGTTCAACGTCAGGTAAACGAGACTGTTATGGACACTCAGAACTACACAGTCCAAGTTCCACGAACATCGACTGTTATGGAAACTGAGAACTACACAGTTCAAGTTCCACGAACATCAACTGTAATGGAAGCTCAGAACTACACGGTTCAGGTTCCTGTTACTGAAACACGTACTCGTCAAGAGTCTTACAAAGTTCAGCGTCCAGTGACAACAACTGTCATGAAGACTGAGAACTACAAGGTAAGCCGACCTGTTACAGAAACAACTTACAAGACTGTAAACTACACAGTATGCAAGCCTGTTACTGAGACTCGTCAGCGTACAGTTAACTACACCGTACAGCGTCCTGTAACTGAGACCAAGCAGCGTACAGTTACAACTCACGTTCGTCGTGCCGTTACTGTTAACAAGTCTAGAACTGTTAGTTATAAAGTAAGCCGACCTGTCACAGAGACACGTACGCGAACTGAAAACTACACTGTTAAAGTTCCTGTTACTTCTACTAAGTACCGCACAGTCACAGAGACTGTTCAGGTTCCTTACACAGAAGTCAAGAACGTACAAGTTCAAGGCGGAAGCTACGTAACTCAGCAGGAAGTGATTCCTGGCGAGTCTTACACTAAGCAGATCCGCACCGGTGGAGGTTCTTCAGTGAACCCTCAAACTGGTTGCCGTACAATCTGCCCACCTAAGTGCCAGACTGTTACATGCAAGACTCCTGATCGTACTGTATGCAAAAAAGTTTGGGTTCCTTCTTGCGAAACAAAGCAAGTTACTGTGAACAAGACTCGCTGTGAAAAGCGTTGCAAGCAAGTTCCTTACCAAGTGACTAGCTACCGCTGTGAGACTCGTTCTCGTCAGGTTCCTTACACTGTAACTCGCAACGTTTGTGAGACTCGCACGAAGCAAGTTCCTTACACAGAAACTAAGTTCGTCTGTGAGCCTCAAACAAAGGTTGTTAACTACAACGTTACTCGTATGGTTTGTGAGCCTAAGTCTCGCGTTGAGAACTACACAGTAACACGTAACGTTAAAGAAGTACGAACGAAGCAAGTTCCACAAACTGTTACACGAATGGTTTGCGAAACAAAGACTCGCCAAGTTCCTGTTACTTCAACACGAATGGTTTGCGAAACTAAGACTCGCAACGTTCCTTACACAGTAACGAAGATGGTTTGCCAGACTCGTACTCGTCAGGTTCCTCGCACTGTAACTACAATGGTTGCAGAAACTCGTCAGCGTCAAGTTCCTCGCACCGTTACTACAATGGTTGCAGAAACTCGCACACGACAAGTTCCTCGCACCGTGACACGAACTGTTTCTGAGACTAAGCAACGTCAAGTTCCTTACCAAGTCACTACAATGACTACTCAGACTCGTTCTCGTCAGGTTCCTTACCAGGTTACTCGTCAGGTTACTGAAATGCGAACTGAGCGTCGTGCACGCCAGGTTACTTCTCAGGTTCCTTACACAGAGACTATTAGCGTTCCACGCACAATCACTGAGCAAGTTCCTGTGACTGTCGAAGCTGCTCCTGTTGTAACTGATGCTTGCGGAAACGTTGTTTCTGGCGGCGGAATGGTTGACGGCGGATTCGCTTCTGGCGAAATCGTTGACGGCGGATTCGCTTCTGGCGGAATCGTTGATGGTGGATTTGCTTCTGGTGGATTCGCTGGTGCTGCTGGAAACGGTGGCGGTTTGCTAGGCGGTGGATTGCTGGGTGGCGGAAACGGTGGCTGCGGTGCAGCTTCTGGTCAAGGCCCTCTGCGAACACTGATCGCTAAGCTTCGCAACCTCTTTGGTGGCAACGGTTGCGGTTGTGCAGCCAAAGCTTCAAGCTGCGGATGCTCTAGCTGTGGATGCAACTAAGCGTTCTTGACACGCAAGTGTTAGGGTTGAAATAAGAAGAAGGCAGCTCGGTCATCATTAGACTGAGCTGCCTTTCTTCGTGCGCGATGCCCAACAAGCTACGCTTAAACAATACCCAAGAGACGCGGCTATTGAACGGGCACAGAAACTGGAATGTCCGAGACAGAGCCGTCGAAGAAAACCTCTTGAACGATCTCGCCTTCGATCAACTGCCCCGCGACAATCGGGCTTTCAGCACCACTGAGAATGACTTCCCGGTCCGCAATAGGTGCTGGCTTCATAACCGAGACCGATGACTCCCGAGAGCTACTGTTCCAATCTCCGCCCTCGGTCGTTACAGGTAGGATCACGTTGCCGCTGATTTCGGACGACTCCAACTCTTCTAATACGCTAGGCATGGGCGTTGTGCCTTGGTCCCAGATCCCGGCCAGATCGCTGGCGTAACCATACGAGCGGTTCCAGCCCAAGTACAGCCACCCGCCGTCGAGTCGTAGTGTGTTGAGAACGAGGTTCTTTGCCAGAGGACGATCCTCAACGAGAGACTGTGGGATCAGATTATCCGGCAGGGCGACGCCGTCTTCTGTCTCGGTGGTCTTGTTGAGTCGCTTTTCTATGAACGAGCGGAAGGCAACTAATTTCGCGTCTTTCTTATCAGGATCAGTGTACTCAACTTGAGTATCGCCAATACGAACCAGCTTCAAAGCCCCTTCCTGGCGAACGATGCGGAACGTGAGTCGGAACCGCAGGCCAGCGCGAATGACGCGTCCGCGTTGTGCAAATCGTCGACCGGTGATGATCACCGCTAATTGATCGTCTTTGAATTCGAGCTGAATCGGTCGAACGCGAGCAAACGTTATGCTAAAGTCCTCCGGTGGATTCTCTTTGGTGTCTTGGTCTGAATTGCCTTCCTCCGAAAGCTCAACTCCGAAACGACTTTGGACTTCCCCACGCAATTCCGCATTAGTAAATGTCTTCCCAGAAAAGACAGGGTCAAGATAATTCGTGAGCATAGTCTCGTGGACGGATGCGGCAATTTCGTCATGCCGACCATAGTGCTTCGGCCTTGTTGGGGCCGCAAGACTGCCTTGATTGGTCTTTCGACCAACCAGTTCAATCCGGTCGTGTAATGTCCGCACGAACAAGGGTGGGATAAACTTGGCAAACTTGTCCATAGAGTCACCTAATGCAGCGATCCCGTCCTGCCCATTTTTCAACGCTTCGTCGGTGCTTGCCACAAACCCGTCGGTCACCTGAGCTTTCGTGCGTCGAGTCGACTCCGCTTCGTTCCTTGCCTTTTGCTTTTGATAGGTCTCGGCCGCGATGCGCTTAACCAGACTGAGGTTCGACGAAATCCCGTCAAAACTGGTCGAGATGTGCGCATCACTTTCAACTTCAGATGCCTCGACGCCTCGCAAGCTGGCAATGAACTGGCGGCGTCCCCAGAAGTTCCCGGCTGCGGAAGCATTGATGCACCAACGACGTTCGCGACTGTAGGTCCTCGATGTGATCGATCCAAGCAACTGTATGGCAAGATTGATCTGATGTGGATCCGGATTGAGCACGACTGAAATGTTGCCATCAATATTGGCCGTGCCCCGGACGATCCGCCCAAATAAGACTTCTTTGACACGCTGCTGCCGACTGAGGCTAGTGGCGTTTTCGGCGACCAATCCGTTGATCAGACTCGATGAAACGGACGCATACAAATTAGGTTGCGAATGCTCTCGTCGAATCAGCGACACCAACTGCGGAGCCTGTCCAGCGCTCTCCAACCATTGAAGTAGCTTTCCAGCTTGGCCGTGAGCGGCGCGTTGCGAAAGATCAGGAGACTCTTGCAATAATTCCGACAGTTCGCCAATCCGTTTCAGGAACTCTTCTTGAAGATTGTCGTCCGTTGCGTAGAAGAACAGGAAATTGAAGTTCTCGGAAGCCAAAGCAGTCGAGACAAACCAAGGATCGAATCTGTCGTCGGCGACTTTTTTGTAACCGGCGTTGAAATCAGCAAGTCGATTGAGAACTTTAGTGCGCCTCGCGACGCGGTCAGCATCTTCTGCTTTGAGGTCGCGATACATGCGTTTGAGTTCCCGAATCTTCTTTTTAAGCATCCCAGCTCTCTGTTGCAAATCCTTAAGCGTCTCTTCGCCGTCATCTGGGCCGGGGGGCAAAAGCGCTGGCGAAAGTAGAACGCTCTCCGGATCGTCTTCCCGGTTGTCACTTATGTCTATGCTTGTTGTCGTTTCATCTTCATCCTGATCTTCGTCGTCCTCTCCATCCTCGTCGTCCTCGTCGATCGGCATTGCATCGATTTCCTCTTGGACTTCATCGAGATCTTCTTGTACGTCGCGGATCATCGAACGCGTCTTCCCTGCCGATACCTCTGGCGGAAGCTCAAACTTTAGCTCCTCTAGGTACTGTATTTGCTCGTCCAATTCTAATTTGTAAAACAACTCTGCCCTTGGTCGGCTGTCCATCGTTTTCCGGTAGTACTGCTTTAACAACCGCAACTCATAAACGGCTGTATCCCTCGCCATCTCGAGATCGGCGATCGAGACGCGTCGGTATTTCGTAAGTGCGTTGCTGACCGCATCGTTAAGGTCAAATGCATGACTTGCTGATAGTAAAGCGATCTGTTGCGAGAGTGCGATTCGGACGTCGTTGAATTCGGGAGTGTCGAGTCCTTCGACGTCGCCTGAAAACCGTTCAAGTACTCTCTGAAGCGTCGAGACTTGTGCATGTTCTCCTAAAGCACATTCGGCGTCTAACTGATTTAGGTGCAGGTAGCGTCGCCAGCCGGCTTCATTGTCGCTACCTCGAAGCCACCGATTCATTCGATTGACGGCCATCTGTAGATCGACCGTCGCACTTGATGACAAACGTTGATCGGCATGACATTTCGTCTCCATGGACAAACACAGACAGACCATAGTGAGAAAAAGGACTCCGACCATCGTTTTGCCGAACATGGTCAGGCCCACAACAGACGCAGCAGAGTTATTTCGCATATCTATTTTCAAAATGTAAATCAATGTTGAGCCAATGCGTCGAGCCAATACGACAGACAATCAGCCATCGCTTTTTGGTATCACTCGTTGAGCATATGTCAATTGGCCGCTTGAAGCGCGGAAACTCCGGCTTTTAAACGTGCAAAAGTCTGATTTAACTGTCCTTGATAATCCAGCCGTATTGTCAACGGAGAAGGCATTTATCGCAATTTCTAAGGATTTTTCATTTTCTGGCCGCTCCCTGATCTGTTCGGACTCTGAAACACTCTGCAGGAATCATCTCCCCAACTTGCTCTCAATAGGCTACGTTTTCCCCATGCCGAACAAGCAGGTTTCCGAGGCCCATTTCTACGCCTCAACAGCCTCTCAACTATCGCAAAATTTACTTTCCACTGTCTACCGTCGCCGTGCATCCAAAAACACTGGTCGTAATCGCCACCTATAACGAAATCGAAAATTTACCGAAGCTGGTCGAACAAGTCGAACATCATCTGCCGGCTGTTGATCTGCTGGTGATTGACGATAACTCACCCGACGGAACCGGTCGTTGGTGTGACCAAAGATCGAAAACCGACAAACGGATGCACGTAATACACCGTAGTGGCAAACTGGGCTTGGGCTCTGCAACGCTATGCGGATTTCGCTACGCATTAGAGAACTCATACGATCTTATTGCGACCATGGACGCGGATTTCAGCCATTCTCCGGCAAGCCTTGCTGAAATGATGCAGACGATTCAATTGGGCGAAAATTCCGACTGCGGTTTGGTCATTGGCAGTCGCTACGTGCGCGGTGGCGGCATTGTGGGTTGGCCGCTGTTTCGACACCTGTCATCACGTGCCGTCAATCTTGCAGCGCGATTGCTCTTGTGTTTGCCGACACGCGATAACAGCGGTGCGTTTCGTATCTACCGACGTTGCACGCTTGAGGCAGTCGACATCGATCGAATCCAAGCCGACGGTTACGCCTATCTTGAGGAGTTGGTTTGGCGGATCGATCGCGCCGGCGTCCGAATGGTCGAAGTTCCCATTACCTTTACCGATCGCGAAAAGGGAGCTTCTAAAACTAGCCTGTTGATCGGCGTTAGTGTATTTTGGCACCTCTTGATGATCAGCGTGGGGCGCGTGAAGTGAATCGGCAGTGCAAACAAAAACCTGTCTGCGAGGTGCGCCGCATGGAAGATTGAAAACCTGCCGGCATTAGGAACAGAGGGTTAATTTGCGGAGGGCTTTTTTCAGGTAGAACCACATCCGAGCGACGAACGATGAGTAGGTCTCACTCCGTTGGTATACTTTTAGCCTCGTTAAAATCCATTCTACAGTTGGCAGGAAACGAGCGCAGATCGCAAAACTGTAGATTGTCAAAAGCCTTTGAATTCCCTCGCAGATTAAGGTTCGTTAAAATTTGTCTCGCCGGCCTTTTCTCGACTGAATTTAGTGTCCGAATGGTAACCGCTGGAAGGACCGAATGGCGAACAGTGAGTGAGATAACTAAATTGGAAGATTGGATCCTTGTGAATCGTTCGTCAATCAGATACCGTGTTTGCAGCACCTTGATTGCGTCCTAACCGGTTCTGGGTGGGTTTGGGAATGTCTTTAAAGTTGCGAATTCACCAACACAGCTCCTGTACACCGACAAGTGCTGATTGCCGCATTGATCTACTTCACCTGAAAAACCTTTATTTGATTGATTGGATGAACACAATGAAAACATTACTTTCAAGCGTCGCAACAGTCCTTCTACTGTTCGCATTTGCATATGCCCCTAGCAATGCTCAAGGCCAACTCGTTTCGGAGGATTTTTCCTATCCAGATGACAGTCCCTTGTCGTCCCAAGCCAGTTGGGCGTCTCACAGTGGTACCGCTGGCGACTTGCTGGTCACCGGTGGTCGGGCAGTCGTCCAGCATGGATCATCTGAAGATGTGAGTATTGCATTTCCCGACGTAAATTCAGGCATCTTGACAGCCACCTTTGACATTACAGTCAACGCCAACGAGGACATTACCGGTATTGGTGATTTTCCAGATGACTATGAGTATTTTGCTCACTTTTTTGCAGACGGAACCTTTAACTTTCGTGCACGCTTGAGTGTCGTCCCATCGACCGGTCAGGGCAACTACTCTTTAGGGCTTTCTTCAACAACCAATGTTGAAGAAGCAATGCTAACGAACGGCTTTAATTTTGGAGATACCGTGGGGGTTGAGCTGTCATTGGATGTCACGACTGGTGTAGCTTCATTGACGGTTAACGGAGAAACAATTGTCGGAACTTCGGGCAATCCTGGTGAGACTATGAATCTCTTTGCATTGCGTCAGTCTCTTTCGACCCATATGGAAACCGTTACGATTGACAACTTGGTCATCACCGGTGGCGATACCCCAGTAGCGATCAAGGGTGATGTCGATATGGACGGTGACGTTGACTTCGATGACATTCCAGCGTTTATCGCTGTCTTGCAATCGGGGCTCTTTCAAGCAGAAGCAGATTGCGATTGCAACACAGAAGTCGATTTCGGTGATATCCCTGCGTTTATCACCATCCTGCAGACCCAGTAGATCACTAGAATCGCGATTCGCGAAGGTCATCTGGTATCTTTGAAAATAACAAAAGCGGTTGAGTCACTTGTTGGCTCAGCCGTTTTTTTTTGCGCAGACTGCAATCCCGTGAATCGTTGCCAAGTGTCTCCAGCATTGGTCGTTTGTGTTTGCTTGCCATGATGGTCTCTGGCAGTTCGCGGCACGTGCGCTGAAGCAGTTCCCGAGCAACATTACATGGGAGGTCAAAGCAGAGTAAAATTGAGGCATTTCAATGCCTCAACAATTTAGCCCCTTCAGGCTCCGCCATGAAAGCTCTTGAACTGATAGGCCCCTCCAAATTTGAAGTGGTCGAGAAACCAGCTCCTAAACCTAACGCTAACGAAGTGGTTATTCGCGTCAAAGCATGCGGCATCTGTGGCAGTGACATTCACGGAATGGACGGCAGCAGTGGACGACGCATTGCCCCCATTGTCATGGGCCACGAGGCCAGCGGCGTGATCGAAGCTGTTGGCGCTGAGGTTAGTAATCTCTCGGTGGGGGATCGAGTCACTTTTGACTCGACGGTGTTCTGTAACCAATGCGATTACTGCAACCACGGTAGGTTTAATCTGTGCGACGACCGGCAAGTGATGGGTGTCTCTTGTGAGGAATTTCATCGCGACGGCGCGTTTGCGGACATGGTCGTGTGCCCCGAACACATTTGTCATCGACTTCCTGAAGGGCTCAGTTTCGAAGAGGCTGCTTTTGCCGAACCGGTCGGTGTCGCATTACATGCTGTCAATCGTAGCGGCGCGTCATCCACAGAGACTGCTGTTGTTATCGGTTCAGGACTGATTGGGTTGCTGATTATCCAAGCACTGCGAACAATTGGATGCAGCGAAATTATTGCCATTGATCTAGACGATTCTAGGCTAGAGCTTGCCATAGAACTGGGCGCGACGATGGGAGTGAACTCGCAAGATTCTGATGCTGTCGAGCGTGCGGTCAAGCGGCTTGATGGTAAAGCGGATCATTGCTTTGAAGTGGTCGGCGCGACGCCGACAGTGAATTTGGCAATTGGTTTGGCTAAAAAAGGCGGCAGCGTTACGCTGGTGGGTAATTTGGCTCCCGAAGTCCAATTGCCGCTCCAGAAAGTGGTCACCGGCGAACTGACACTCTATGGGAGTTGTGCAATCAACGGCGAATACCCAGATGCTTTAGACGCGATCGTCTCAGGTGACATTTCAGTCAAGCCACTCATTACTGCCAGCGTATCGATTGACGAGGCAGCAGATTGGTTTGCAAAACTAAAAGTGGCAGAGAAACCTTATCTCAAAGTTTTGGTCTGCCCTGAATCCACGGCAAGTTAGCTTTCATCGCGTTAGCCTTTTCGCGGGCGCACTTCTATTCGCGGGCGCACTTCTATTCGCGGACGCACTTCTATTCGCGGACGCACTTAAGTCACATCACACTCAAATGCGGCTCCTTTTTTGTCATGAGGGCGCGAGTCCCAAACTTCTCCAGTGGGGAACGTGTGTTTGTCAATGAATGATGGGAGAAACTCAAGGCCCCAGCCTGCTGCTTTCGGGGTCACGTAGCAGCCGTCTTGCACCTCAACAGGGTGCTCAACCGCCTCCTGCAGAAAGTCAATGTACTCAACCAGTTGCGTATCGGAGTGTCCTGAAACGGCAATTTGGTCCCACATGCCATAATGCTGAATCATATTGCACAGCGCGATCCCACCGCCGTGAGGACAAACGGGTACGTTGTATTTTGCCGCCATCAGAATGATCGCCATCACGTCATTGACGCCAGCGACTCGAACCGCATCGATCTGGCAATACTTGATCGCTCCACTTTTGAGCAGTTGCTTGAAAATGACTGGCGAAGCGGCTTGTTCACCGCAAGCAAAATCAAATTCAGCGTCCGCAAATGTCTTCGAAAGCTCAAGATAGCCCATGACGTCGTCACGGGCGATCGGTTCTTCAACCCATTTCAGCCCAAACGGACGGTAGCGATCAACGTGCACCTTGGCCTCGTCCACTCCCCAATACTGGTTCGCATCGACCATCAAATTGCAATCTGGCCCAATCGCATCACGCATAAACTTGATCCGGCGTACGTCCGCATCCCCGTCGCTGCCAACTTTCAGTTTGAAGGAATCAAAACCTTGCTCTTGAAGCTTGCGGATCGTGCCGAGGATCTGTTCGTCGCTCAATCCCAACCAACCAGCGGTGCAATAGGCTTTGGGGCCCAAGGTCGCCATGTCTTTTTCACGATCGGCTACCGTCGCTCGCCGCTGTTTAAGAATCTCAACCGCCTCGTCACGCGTCAGGGCATCGCTGATGTTCCGGTAGTCGATACAGTCGGCGACAAATTCCGGTTCGAGATCGACCAGCAATTTCCATAAGGGTTTTTCCAGTGATTTGGCCCAGAGATCAAACATCGCGTTGATCACTGCACCAGCGGCCATGCGAAAGACGCCGTCATGTAACCATCGCAATTGATGGTGGTCGATCAGACGCTTGTACAGCTTGACCGGGGACGCCGAGAATTCATCTAGGTTGCTTCCGATGATCAGCTGGCATAGGTCTTCAACGCCGTGGCAAATCCAATCCGTGCCAGCGCCTACGGTGAACACAACCGAAACTCCTCGCAGGCCAGCGTCGGTTTCCAAGTGCAGTACCGCAGATGAATAGTCGGGTTTTTTGTGAAAGGGGTCCGAACCCAACATCTCATCGGACGTCGGAACACGCAAGTCAATGATTTTCGCACTGGTGATTTTGATGGACGTATTCGCCATGACGGTTCCTTAAGCGCAATTAGTTCGCACCTAAATATGTAAGGTCAACAAATTCGAGAGAAACGGATTTAGAATTAGGCACCAATCTCTCGCTTTCTTTTTATATACGCCCCGTGACTACAGCACTCGCCAAGGCTTTACTTCTTGCCGAGACTCACCTAGCCCCTCGATACCAAGTTCCACGACATCTCCCGCGTTAAGGTATTGTGGAGGATCAAAACCAAGGCCAACCCCAGCAGGTGTGCCGGTCGAAATCACATCGCCCGGCAGCAGAGTCATGTGCCGACTGAGATAGCTGATCACCGTGGGTATGTCAAAAATAAAGTTTGCCGTCGATCCGTCCTGCTTTTTGTCGCCGTTGACCGAAAGCCACATGTCGAGTGAATTAACGTCTGAGATTTCGTCTTTGGTCGCCAAAAAAGGTCCCAACGGGGCAAACGTGTCACAGCTCTTGCCCTTGACCCATTGGCCACCGCGCTCTATCTGGAACGCCCTTTCAGAGTAATCGTTGTGCAAACAGTAACCGGCGACGTGGTTCATCGCATCGGCTTCTTCAACGTAACTGGCCTTCTTTGCGATGACGACCGCCAGTTCAACTTCCCAATCCGTTTTCTCGCCGCCGCGCGGAAGTACAAGATCATCGTTGGGCCCCACGATGGCGCTAGTCGCCTTGAAAAATACAACCGGTTCGGTTGGTGTGTCCATCCCTGATTCCGCAGCATGGTCTTTGAAGTTAAGCCCAATGCAAATGATCTTGGAGGGACGTGCCAGTGGTGATCCCAATCGCATGTCAAACGGCAACACTTCACAGCTTGCTTGATTCTCCGCAAGCCACTGTTGCAGACGCCCCGTCCCATCGCTGCCAAAGAACGCCTCGTCGTAGTCTTCTCCAAAACCCGAACAGTCTATGCGAGAACCATCATTTAGTTGTACGCCCGGCTTTTCGCTTCCGGGTTCTCCAAATCGAATTAACTTCATCGTGTATCTCTGTAAAGAATATGAGGTGAGCCGAATTGCGGCCCATGGTTAAGGTTTGAGGTTGTTGAATCCGCCGTCTATTTCAAAATTGGCACCGGTCACGAACTTCGATTCATCCGAGGCTAAATAGACTGCCAACGTTGCAATTTCGTCGGGCTGCCCCATACGACCGATTGGTTGGGTCGCAGAAAGATTGGCCATCATCTCGGCTTCTTTGCCGGGATAGTTCTCCGCCAGAAACTTGTCAACGAACGGAGTGTGAACTCGTGCTGGCGAGATACAGTTGCAACGGATTTTGTCGTTCACGTAGTCGCAGGCGACTGAACGCGTCATTGCCAACACGGCTCCTTTGCTCATCGAGTACGCGAATCTGTCGGGAATACCAACGGTGCAGGCGATCGATCCCATGTTGATGATGGAGCCGCCCTGATTCTCTTTTAGCAACTCGATTCCAGCATGCACGCAGTTGTAGACTCCCTTAATGTTGACCGCATAGACCCTGTCCATATCGGCCTCGGTCGCCGTCTCTAATCCGCCTATACAGGCCGTACCCGCATTGTTAACCAGCGCTGTCAATCCGCCAAAAGCGGAGCCGATGCTGGCGAATGTCTCTTGAACGTTTGATTGATTGGTCACATCACAAGCAAAAGCTTGTGCCGAGCCACCGTCTTTTTCAATGCGTTCAACAACGCTCTTGGCCGCATCAAGATTAAGGTCGATCACGGCAACGCGCGCCCCTTCAGCGGCGAAACGCAAACACATGGCTTCTCCAATGCCCGATCCTCCTCCGGTCACCGCAGCGATGGTTGTCTCCATCCGTTTACTTGTCATTGACTACTTCCTGTTTTCAAACTTGATCCGAAGTATCTTTGGCCGATAAGCGTTGTAGATCTTAGCGGACGCGTATCAAATTTTAATAGGTCCGTAGCCAAAAATTGCCTATCACGGTCAAACAGCATCGCATCTGAGTGAAGTGCAATTAGAGAACAAGTTCTCAATCCTCGGCCTGCCTTGTTATCGCTCGAGGTTCTAGAGGTGAAACGATGCCCAACCACAAACAACTTTGCTTAGCCGCAAGTCTTGGCAACGGCAGAAATAGACACCGGTTTCCCGTCCGTGGCAACATAGTTCAGCCAACGAAATCTTCAGCCAACGAAATCAGTAGGGGGCGTTTCAGAATCTGTAGTGGACGTCGCCAGAAGTCCGATTCATTTCAAGAACGTAGGGGCAAAATCCACTGCGAGCCCCCTGTCGATTCTAGTTCTTAAACATCATCAAATTTCAGTCTAGTGAAAGATGATGTCCGAGTCCTTGAGAGATGCGCGTTCCAACTTCCGCGAGCGGATCGTCCTGCCACGATGAATGGACTTAGGAAGAATAAAAATTCCAACGTGTTCGTGATCACCTTCGCGCGTTGTTGGCGTCCATTGCTTTTCGATGGAGACACCGCCGCTGCCAGAGAAGGCTGTTTTAAAGGTAAGTCCCTCGCGCGGAGGAGCAGTTGCGGTTACGACGACAAGTACATTTGGAGAGTCTGCCGCGTCGAAGTCGATGTAATCGACAGAACCTTTGGGTAACGTTTTAGTGACTTCCGATATAGGCGTGTCTTGGTGGAAAGCATACCTTGCGATTCTTTCGGAGCCAGTAGAAGTCGTAGTTGTGGTTGCGACTGTGTCGCATCCGTTCAACGCGACCAAAGCGACGATCGCCAAAAGTTTTCGCATGGGTGTTACCAATTGGAGGTTCTCACAAAGATCGGCCCCAAATTCCTTAAGGGGCTTGAGAAACGGTTCTGCTTAAAGAGTTGCCAAATTCCACATTGGGAGAGGATGCAACCCGAAGCAGATCATTTTGCATATCGTCACAAACGACTTTGTGAGCCTCGAAAATGACGAAGAATCATTGATCAATGAACTTGCGTGGTTGGTAAATCAGCAAAATCCGATTCGTTGGCACGCACCGCATCATCCACACGGGAGCCGGACAACAGAAGGAAGCTGAAAAAAGAAACGCTCTCGCAAGACCCTTGTTGGGGCGTCAGAATATTTCAATTGTTGCAGCGTTGATTGAGCCGGCGACATTGGCGTCTCACCAGTCTGTGTT